>JBCCSO010000371.1:0-5239 GCA_039199965.1 Chloroflexota bacterium
CGCGACTTTCAGCTTGCGGAAGACGTGCTGCAAGAAGCGTTTATCATCGCGCTGGAAAAGTGGCCAGAAAGCGGCATTCCGCGCAATCCGGCTGCGTGGCTGACAACGGCCGCCCGGCGCAAAGCGATCGATAAGCTGCGCCGCCGGACTAAGTGGGAAGATAGTGGTGAGCCTGACATTATTTTAGAAACCCGTCCCGTGAGTTTTGCCATGCCCGAAGATATTCCTGATGAGAGGCTTAAGCTGATATTTACCTGCTGTCACCCAGCTTTAAATTTAGATGCGCAGGTAGCCCTGACGCTCAACACGCTTGGTGGGCTGACAACGACTGAAATTGCGAAAGCTTTTCTGCTACCCAAAACAACGATGGCACAGCGGCTGGTTCGAGCCAAACGGAAAATCAAGCAGGCGGGCATTCCCTATCAGGTGCCACCAACGGACAAGCTGGCTGAGCGGCTGGATGGGGTACTGCAGGTCATTTATCTGATCTTCAATGAAGGGTATTCTGCCGCCAGTGGGGAAAATTTGATCCGGGAAGATTTGTGCTCAGAAGCGATCCGGCTGGCTACGGTTCTGACCCGTCTACTTAAAAACGACCCCGGCCTAAACGAAGATGCGGAAGCTTTAGGTCTGCTGGCGCTGATGCTGCTGCATGATTCACGCCGCACTGCCAGAACATCGTCCGAAGGGCAAATCATCTTGCTTGAAGAACAAGATCGTAAGCGCTGGGACACAGCTAAAATTGAGGCAGGGACCGCTATCTTGGATCGAGCGATGGTGCTACGCAATACAGGTCCCTATCAGATTCAGGCAGCGATTAGTGCCTTACATGCTGACGCAAAATCTCCGGCCGATACCGACTGGCATCAAATTTCACTGCTGTATCAGGGACTGATGCAGATGTCGCCAGACAGCCCCATCATCCAGCTCAACCATGCGGTAGCCGTGGCTATGGCAGACGGCCCGCTGGCCGGTTTAGGGCTATTGGAGCCGCTTGAATCTAAGCTGCAAGACTACTACCTGTTTCACGCGGCCAAGGCAGATTTATACAGGCGGGCAGGCTGGCAAGAGGACGCAAGTCTCGCATACCAAGCCGCTTTAGAGCTAACAGATAATGAGGTGGAGCAGGCTTTTTTGCAAAAGCGTTTAGAAGAGATTGGTAAATAGAAACTTCGTAGGTTTTGAAAACCTACGAAGCCTCTCGACTCAACTACTTGGCATCTTTAAAGATGAGCTTACCGCTGCGGGAGTCAATGATTAACGTGTCCCCATCCAAAACAATCGTGTGTATTTGCTCCAGGACGGCTATGTATGCCTCAGAAACGTCGGCCGCATTTTCAAGGCATCCCCGGCGCGTTTGGGAAAGTGGACCGGCCGTGCGTACCTGCCCATCTCTGCCTAGCTGCCAGCTCACCCGGTAGGTATTGCAGATCGTCTCTCCCCCGATCAAATCCTGCCGGAATTCAAGCAAGATCGGATCAAAGTCGGCCAATTCAACCCGACTGTCCTCGAACGTTAATTCAGTTAGCTCCCATCTTGAACCAACCAAATCTGATTTGCGCACAGAGTCTCTGGTGCTGTCTGGTTCGCAAGCGATCAGCAGCGTGCTCAAGACAAAAAGAATAAACGTCAGTAAATTGGTTCTCATTGGCTATGTGATGCAGGCTTGATTGGTACAGAATGGTCAAGTTTTTCCTTTATTTTACAGTACATTCACGCATAGGATAGAAATCTTTCAACCCGTGATTGATAAAATCTGAAACGATGGCAGTAACAAAACAGAAAAGCTTTTTATCGATTTTAATTACACTCACCGGCCTGCTGATGATCTTTGCGGTGCCTGCATCCCCGGCCGAATCATTAGATCAAGCTGAGCTCACGCGCGCGGGTGATCTTGTAACCCTTGCCATCAGCGATGGGCTGTCTCCAGTCCGCGAATATCGGGTACAGGAGGGTGAAACCCTGTGGGATGTGGCAGAAAAGCTTGATGTGACCGTACGTCAGTTAATTGCCGCGAACATCGTGCGCATACCGGACGGCATTCCGACCGGGACCAAACTCATCGTACCGACCTCTGAAGATTTTCTCAATTTGGCCCTACCGGGTATTTCTGAAAGCTCACTCATTGAAGGGGGCAGCTACACGGTCAAAGCGGGCGATACAATTCCCAGCATTGCGTCACGCTTTGGCATTGATGCAGATCAGCTCCGCTTAGCGAACAAAATCCAGAACAATCTCATCTATGTGGGGCAACAGCTGCTTCTACCTGAAAAGGATGAGTTCTTAATTCCGGCCATTGGAGAGATGCGCTGGCCGTTTTATCGGCGCAATTGGGATTACACCATTAGCCAAGGATACAGGCCTGACCACGCGGGCGTTGACTTTGTTTTACCCGAAGGTGTACCGATTCGAGCGGTGGCCGACGGCTATGTAACCTTTGCGGGTTGGGACAACATCGGCTACGGCAACATGGTGATGGTAGGTCACAGTGATGGCTTCTACACGCTGTATGCCCACATGGAAACGATTGAGGTAGAGCGCGGCCAAAAGGTAGACCGGGAAAATATTCTTGGCTATTCGGGGAACACGGGGAATTCGAGTAATCCCCACCTGCATTTTGAGATCCGTGAGGGATTTATTCCGCTCAATCCGTGTATCTATCTACCGGGTGGCTGCTGATCTATGAATCTCGCAAAAAATAGCAATGCACCACGCGGATACGTAATGCATTGCTAGTGTTCAAAACACTCTGATTTCCTCTTGTTTGAAGATTTATTAAATAATACCGGCATAGCAAGAATGGTTCTTAACCGGCGCTTCAACCCTCATCCGACCCCTTCGGGGCCACCTTCTCCCAAGATGGGAGAAGGATTTATGCCGTTTGCTAAGCATAATCATGCCAAAAGCGGCGAATTTAGCTCCCTCTCCCAAATTTGGGAGAGGGCTGGGGTGAGGGTTTAAGGGCGGATCTATACTAGTGCTACGTCAAGGATGGATAGATGGAAACTCTTGACGTAGCCTACAGTAGTTTGTCTTGCAGATATTTCCATCACGTCATGATTGACAAACCACTAGTGATAATTTATGAACTTCGAATTAAGAGGAGCCTATCGGCTTATGAATGGCAAGAAGATAGTTGTTGATGTGGTTGCAGTTTCTTCTGCGTCTGGTGCGGCCGGATTAGAGTCCATCTGATAATTCCAACCTAGGTCAATCGTTCCTTCAACACCTTCCCCAATTGTGCCAAACGCATTGACAAGAAGGGTGAACGGCCGGAACTGATTAATACCAATCTCAAAGGTGGCTACAAATGATTCACCGGGGGCAAGCACTGCATCAGAACCTAATTCTGAGCCGGGAATTTGGACGTTTGCGCCAACACTTAACTCACCATTGGTGCTATTGAGAAGCGTATTGCCATTGCTCAACTCAGCGACCTCAAAGCTAATGTTTTGGATCGGTTCATCGCCTACATTTTTGAATGTGGCCATAATCGTAAATACACCAAATTCAGCATTTTCCTGAGGTTCAGCACTAAATTGGTTTTTAACATTAACAATATTGATCGACTGATTGACGTTAAGCTGTGAAGGTTGAGGTTCACCATAGATAAAGTCATCCATGACGACCAAGTCAGCACCATTAGCAGGGTCATCACTTGTGTTTTCGCCCAAAATGGTGTTGCCGTTTACCAAACGAACCCGGCTGATGCAGGCTGAATCAAACTTAAGACCAGCAAATGAAAGTGTCTCTTGCAGATTACCTTCTACATGGGGGACCGCCTGAGCGTATACAAGCTTGTTGTCTTCATCGTAATATCGGATGCCAGTGACATTCTCAAGGTCGACATCGGTAAAGACGGCACCAAAACCGGTTGTCAAAGCTGATCCCGATTGGGTGGCTGGATCGAAAAAGTGAGCGTCCACCTCGTTTGATCCAACAGGTGTGAAGAGCCGTTCGGCCGAAAAGGTGTCGAAGTAATCTGGTGCATTCGAGTTGATGTTTGCGAACTCAATGCCCTCACCAGATTCTTCTGTAGCACTGAGCTGGAAGCCATCTCCGTTTGTTGTGAACTCGATCCCACGTGCGCGCGGCGAGGCGTTGAAGTTAAAGAAGTCAAATGGGAATTCATTGGGAGCAGAGATAGCGTCTGGAGCAGCGTCCCAGTTGATTTGGCGACGGCCGTCTGAGAAGTTGGCAGGCTCAAACGGATTGAGATCGCCAAGTGCTGCACGATAGTTCTCAACTGTTGCTTCAATGTCGGCCGTGTCATCACCAGCCGTTGTGAAAATCTCTGGGATGCCACATGCATTTTCAACAGCGATTGGTTCACCATAGATAAAGTCATCCATGACCACCAAGTCTACAGGGTTCTCAGCTTCAGGATCATCATTAATTTCTGCACCAAGCGAGGCATTACCATTGGTTATCGACACATGGCTTACGCAGTTTGAGCTAAATTTGAGACCGGCAAACGACAGTCCCTCATCGCCCGCTTTTGGATCAATACCTTGTTTGTAGAGCAACTTACCATCGATATCAAAGTAGCTGATGGTTGTTGCTGCCTCTAAATCTACGTCTGTGAAAACGGCACCAAAGCCATCGGTCAGGGCTTGCTCAACCTGTTGAGCCGGATTGAAAAACTTGGCGTCAACTTTGTTTGAGCCGATGGGGGTAAACAGGCGTTCGGCCGAAAAAGTCTGGAAGATATTGGAGTAGCTTGGATTAATGTTGTCAAATTCAACCCCTGCACCTGATGCCTTGGTAGCACTGAGTTGAAAGCCGGTTCCGTCTGTCTCAAAGGAGATACCTCGCGCTCGTGGGGTCACATCCGCATTAAAGAAGTTGCCGGGGAAAGCGTTGGGGGCAGAAATTGCGTCTGGGGCGGCATCCCAGTTGATTTGGCGACGGCCGTCCAAGTTATTGAACGGGGCTGGCGCATTTAAGTTGCCCAAAGCCTCGCGATACGCGTCAACTCCTTCTTGGATATCAAGAGAATCATGACCCGTGGCTTCATACACGGCGGGTAACCCACAGCTTGTGATTGGCTGGGGTTCACCATAGATAAAATCATCCATCGCCACAACGTCGTAGCCTGCCACACCATCTTCAATGCCGAGCTTTAGCCCAATATTTCCGGCCGTGATGCGTACGCGGCTAATGCAAGATTCATCAAATTTCGCACCAGCTAGAGAAAGTCGTTCTTGTCCTTGAAATGCTGGCACTTCTAAAGTGTAGA
>JBCCSO010000372.1:0-5227 GCA_039199965.1 Chloroflexota bacterium
CCTTAGGGTAAGCGGCTTTCGTCAACCTGAACACCGAGGTGGTTGGCAACCGGCCGCTGGCGCATGACGATGCGGGTGTGATACGGGGCGTTGAAGATCTCTTGTTCACCATTTTGCTGAATCACCAGGGTGGTTGAGCCACCTCCATCTAAATGAATAACGTTGGTTGCCCCAGCCTCTATCAGCAATTGTGCACTCAAAAAGTAGGTGGCTCCTTCACTGAAGAATGGCTGCTTCCCATCTACAAGCAGCAGCCACAGGCGATCACCAGTTTTGTTTACCCCCACTGCTGTTCGAGTGTAGACCTCTTCGTTTGGCAGCTCCGCCATGGACCCATTTCTAACTGTTTGGATGCTTCCCGCCAGTGCGACCTGCGTGCCAGCGGGACAGCGGCCAAACTCCCCAATCTCAACACGTTGGTCTGAGCCCACGCACAGCGCAGGCCAGTCTGGGCGTGGGTCGCTGTGAATCAACCCGTTATTGATAGCAAGCCCGCTCAGCTCAACTAAATCTCCCCGATGTGGATAGAAATCAAAAGGATTGTTGGAATGGAAGGGGTAGAAAAAATTGCCGTTGATGGCGATTTCTGTGTCATTTTCCAGCGCAAAATCTTCTACGGTTTGTGCTGCATACTCAAAGTCTGACACAGGTTCAGTACCAATCAGAGAGACGGCCGGATTAGTTAGATCTATTTCAATCAGATGATAAACGGCTCGATAAGGGCTATTTTGAATCCCTCTTTGATAACTAATGCCCGGATGAATGTTTTTGATTACAACTGCAGTTCTAGACGGCCGACGCCCTAGATAGACTGTGCAGGCGATGATCAGCAAAGCGGCTACCAAGATGTAAAAGCGGGCTAAGTAGGCAGCATAGAGCTTAAAAAGAAAGTGGCTTTACAGGTGCTATGTGGACATATTTCCGGGTAGAGGCTATATCACACCTTTAGGTGTGGCTCGCCCCAAGATAAAATATGTTCATTTTGGGGCGAGCCATTTTTGTTTACAAAAATGACGTAGCCCCTACGACTTTGTGACGCCTGTACAGTTGCAAAAGAAAATTGCACTCAACAGACTCAGAATACGATACAACCACTATTATTTTTCAAGCAGGGAACAGGCTCAAGCACTCAAGTAGGGAAATTTGTAGGCCTGTGTGCAGAAGGGTGAAGTCATGCCGCTCGACATCACCTCACCCTTATTACTTTACACTTAAAACTATCCCTCGTAGCTTAGCACTTCACGAACCGTAACTTTAGATGCATTCCGCGCGGGCAAGTAGCTAGAAACGATGGCGATCACCACCACAATCACGAGCCACAGCACCACTCCAAAGCTGCTGAACTGGTAGGTCGGAACAGCCTGTAGCAACAGTTGTCCTGCGAGAGCACTCAACCACTGGCTAACCGGGAAGGACAGAATCGCACCCACAAACCAGCTAATCAGGCCGATGATGACACCTTCAAGCAGCACAATGCCTAAGACAGAGCGGTCAGAAGCACCCACCGCACGCATCACACCGATTTCCCGCAGGCGTTCGATCACGTTAATTGACATCGTTCCAGCCAAGCCCAATCCACCCACAAAGCCAAGCAAAGCGGCCATAACCAGAGCTAAATAGATGGGAATGTTGAAGAAAAGGCTGATGATGCTACGCGCTAAATCAATAGTCTGCGTTTCCTCCACCCTAAAGCCTTGATCACGGAATGCTGTTTCAAGGTCCGAAGCAACGCCATTTAAGTCCGGCCGACCTTGAGTGAAGCCTTCTGGATCTGAAACAGCCTGAAGCTGTTCACCGAAGGTCTGAGGCGTTGGCGCCAGCAGTGACCGATCAACCCTCATGAATACCGCTTGAGCTGTGCCCACCGTATTGGTGGCCCGCTCAAGCGTTGGTCCGGGCAGATAGGCTACTGAAACGGGCTGGGCACCGCGCGCCAGTCCAACAACCACCCACTCATCTTCTTTCCCGTTGATATTGAGTGTAACTGTCTGGCCTACCACGTTTGCATCAGTCAGATCGTCTTCAGACCTCAGAAAGTCTGTGGTAACGACGGCCGCATTGGTGTCTCCCGGCTGCAACCAGCGCCCTGCGAGCATGGCTGGCTGGATCATGGTGCCACCTTCTGGCGTTCCATACAGAATGACGTTATCACTTTCAGTTCCGTCCGGCCGAATGCGGCGTGCACCCCCAAAGCCCCACGTCTCAGCTTCAGTCACGTACTCATTTTGAAGTGCTTCGCGAATCAATCTTTCTGAACGGTAGTCGCGGCTAAAGCGGATATTCAGATCGAAGTTAAAGCTGCTAATCGATTCAGACAGCGTTTCTTGCAGCGATGCCTGAATGCTCAGAATCGACATAAAAATGAGGCTAGCTAATGACAGCGAGGTGAGCGTTAGGAGCAAACGCCATTTACGGCGAAACGTGTTGCGCAGAGAAATCTGTGCCGGCCGCTTCATACCGGGAATCACACGTTTTAGGCCAAGCACGGCCGAATCAATAATACCGGTACCAAACGAATTCCCTTCACCACCGCCTTGATCACTAATGGCTTCCCGAACCGTTGTACGTGTGCCGCGCCAAATTGGGATAATGGCGGCTAACAGCGGGACTGACAAGCCCACCAGCACCTGCAGACCGACCACAAGTGGGTCAAGATTGAAACCAGCCACGTTGAAGTTAAGGGCTAAAGCAAATACTTGGGCGAGACCGCTCGCGGCTAAAGCACCTAGCGGGATAGCCAAAATGAGTGCGAATATGCCGAAGATCAGCACCATAAAAAAGTACATACCGGTAAGCTGTGGGACCCGAGCACCGATCGATTTCATAATACCAATTTGGCGCACTTGCTGTGTCAAAATAGCCGATAAGGTATTCACGATTAAGAAGATACTTAATCCCAGTGATAGCAGGCCCATTACCAGCAACAGGGTTGATAAACCATCAAGCACAGTCTGAAGCGGTAACTCACCCGGTGGTGAGGCCAAGGTAAAGATTACAACAGCACCAGTATCTTCAATTTTTTCTTGAACAAGCGAACCTACCCGATTGGCTTCTTCTTGAATCGCAGAAGATTCTTCGGCTGTCAAATTCAAATAGTCATACTGCGCGTTGAACTCATCGGACAAGGTGTAGAAGAGCTGGTTGTATTCCTGAGGCTCTTTCAATAGCTCCATTGTTTCAAAGGAGACATACCCATAGGCAGTTTGGAACAGCTGCGGCGGGAAGTTGTTTAGGTCGTGGGTGGTTCCCACAATTTGCAAAGAGCGTTCTTTGCCGTTGGGTGCCTTAACCGTAATCGAATCACCGATTTCAATGCCATCAAAGCCCAAATTAGGGGCAAGTGCAGAGCGCTCGATTAAAATTTCACCTTTTTCAGGCGGATACTTCCCTTCTTCAGGTGCAAGCTTATTGATTTTAATATTTTCAAAGTCAGGAACAGCCACAAGCTGCAAATTGCGGAATTCACCGGGTGATGTCTCGAAAGGAGTGATTAACACACGACGCCCTTCGGCCGATCCCACCGACTCTAGCGCTTCGATTTGCTCAATCACGTCATCATCAAAATTGGTGACAGTGATGGTGAAACCAGCGGCCGGTTCAATCGCCATAAAGTCACGCGGCAACTGTCGGTCGATAATACCTTGCGCCCCCAAAACCATCCCAATGGCGATAACACCTACCGCAATTGACAATACCACCAAAATAGTGCGGCTAACATTTGAAGTTAAGTCTTTCCAGACTTTTTTCCAGCGTATGCGTCTCATAGCTAAATGAGAGTAGAGAGATGAGAGAAAAAAGACAAGAGCGAAGCGATTAGCCTCGATTCTCTTGCCTATCTTCTCTCTTCTCTAATCTTTTCTTTTGTTTAAGCTAAAGCTTTTTCAAGCATTTCATCTGACAGAATTTCACCGTCAGCAATGGTCAGTTTCCGTTTTACCCGATCAGCAAGGTCATTATCATGGGTCACCATAAGAATCGTCTTGTCTTCGTCACTGACTAATTTTTCAAACATCGCAAACACAGAATCAGCCGTGTTTGAGTCTAAGTTACCGGTCGGTTCGTCCGCCACAATGATGGGTGGGTCGTTGGCCAGAGCGCGCGCAATCGCTGCCCGCTGCTGCTGACCACCAGATACCGCGTTGGGGAGTTTGTTGGCCTGCTCTTCCATTTCGACCAAACTCAGCAGGTGAACCGCACGATCATACCGCTCCGATGGTTTGTACATGTTGCAAAAGTCCATCGGTAGCATGATGTTTTCCGCAATGGTCAACGTGGGTAACAGTTGAAAAAACTGGAAGACGATGCCCATATGTCGGCCACGCCACTCCGCCATCTTTCCTTCAGTAAGTAAATGAATGGGAGTGCCATCAACAATAACTTCGCCCTCTGTCGGCCGGTCAATACCGGTAATCATATTAATTAGGGTCGATTTGCCCGAACCAGACTTACCAACAACAGCTACAAATTCACCGTGGGTCACTTTTAGATCAAACCCTTTTAATGCCAAAAAAGGGCCTGCTTCAGTCTCATACGCCTTTTGAATATTGCGCAGATCAATTAATGAGCTGTTTGAGTAATCTCCGGAAGCTCCGTCACCGTTTCCATTTCTATTCCGCCAACCAAACATAGTTGATAATCCTGTTAGATACTGGCTACTGTGGGGAATTAGTAGCTTCAAATTTATTGTCGTGTGGAAAAATCGCTTGAGTAGACTTTTAACCACATCGCACCATAAATTTGCTATACGTATTTTATAAATTTTTGTTTTTCGCGCACGGATAAAGACAAAACTTTTACGGCTGGAATCAGGTAAAATTTACGACATGAACAATGTTGAGATTTTGGCCGTCCTCGATTTTCTCAAATCGGCCGAGCAGTTAAAGAACACGATTCGATCCGCTCATACAAGCGAAGGTCGAGAAGAAAGCACGGCCGAACACACGTGGCGCTTGTGTTTAATGGCGATGCTGTTGGCTGACAGCTACCCAAATGTGGACACACTCAAGTTGATCAAGCTGTGCATTATCCATGATTTGGGTGAGGCTGTAAGCGGAGATATTCCTGCTATCCATCAGGTTCCGGGCGTGGACAAAAGCATTGAGGAACGGAAAGATTTTTTGAGCTTAGTCGAGCCACTACCAGAACGGCTAAAAGCGGAGCTAATTAATTTGTGGGATGAGTATGATCAAGCACAAACGGATGAGGCAAAGCTGGCAAAGGCTCTGGA
>JBCCSO010000373.1:0-5213 GCA_039199965.1 Chloroflexota bacterium
CCGCAATTTTCATGATGGTATCCATATCAGCCACCACATTGATCATATGGACCGGAATAATGGCTTTTGTTCGCTCAGTAATTTTGCTCTCAAGGTCGGTCGGGTCGATCGTTAGGCTGTCATCTACTTCAACGAGGACGGGCACGGCCCCTACTGCTAGCGGGGCGGCAGCGGTTGAGACCCACGTGTAGGCGGGCACCAAAACCTCATCACCCGGCCCAACACCTGCGCCGATCAAGGCACAAATCAAAGCGCTCGTACCGCTGTTAACGGCCAACGCATAGCGAACCCCAATAAACGCTTCCAGCTCATTTTCGAATTTCTCAACCTCTGAAGAGCCGCTTGTGTGATAGCGAGAAAGCCCTCCAGATGTCAGGACACGCGTGGCGGCAAGAACTTTTGAAGCATATGTTAATGGTCTCATTTTGGCTTTTCCGAATCAGTTTATGCAGAAAAATTCACTGTTTTCTGCCATCATCTCAAAAAGAGCTTGAGCAAAAGAGCTTAAGCAAAAGATTTCAATCAGTGTTTATATTCACCCGTGTATCTTAAGGTAAAACTTACTGTCGCGCTGTTTTATGAGTTTAGCTTTTTAGCTTGAAATCTAAAGAAGTCGCATGTGATAAATTATATCTGGGTTCATCTTTGTTCAGATATTTTTGCAATGGATACTGCACCAATGTCCGGCCGGTTTTTGTTTCTCAAACTTTTCTTTCAGTAGAAGGATATAGATCTTAGTGACAATCCAAATCGAAAGGAATTATTGTTATTTCTGGAACCTCATGATTCACCAAAAATCATAAACTTCTTCCCATGAATTCATTCATACGCTCCTTTAAACTTTTCACACAGCCTTACTAAAATTACTCAATATATGTGAATCTGCTGTCAATAATAGCTCATTGTTTGATAAAGCATTTGCCACAATCAACCGATCAAACGGATCACGAGTCCATGTGATTGTGCAGGCTACATCAACAACCTCAGCAAAATCTTTGTCGCACACTTTTAACCCAATATGCTTGCTTAAGTCTTTAACAATGTCATCAGGTTCGGCCGTGATTCGGCCGATCTCATACAGATATTGCAACTCTAGCTTCACAATAGGGGAAATCAAACAATCATTTTCATTGATGAGTTTTTTTGCTTGCTCGCTCAGTTTTTCAGTTAGCCCCGCGTATAGCCAAACCACCACGTGGGTGTCAAGGTAAATCAAGATTTAGCTCACCCTCCCAAGTAATTTCCGGTAGATCATTTGGATCACCTTGAATTACGTTCGGCCGACGTTTTAAATTAGCCAGCTTATCAGGTGGTTCAACGGGCACAATTTTGAGTCGCTGCCCACCCTTATTGATTTCAATCGGGATACCTGAAGCTAAGACCTCATCAAGTAGATTGTAGATATTACTTCTAAGTTCGGTTGGTGTAACTGTTTTCATAGGTTGCGTACGCATGACAAACGAATAGCGTACGTGAAGCTTAGAATGTTTGTGTCAGCGTGTCAAGTCTTTGATTGACTGTGGTTATGGGGACTCAGCGTTTACTCGTTTTTTGGCGGCCGTAACTCATCTAGCTTATTCTGTAGCTCCTGCTCCCACGGCGGTGGCTCAACCTCACCTTCCAACACCCCGGCACGCACCAGTTTTGTGCGCACATCATACGCGGTACCGCGCATCCCCTGAGCAATATGCGGATAAATGAGCCAAACCACACCAGTTCCGAAAAGCGCCCCGGTTCCCGAACGCAAAAGCGGTGTGCTCTCCCGAACATAAAACAGCGTTTGCAGCGCATCACTCCCCATGATTTCAAAAAAGTAGCCAAAGAGCTGACTAAAGCCATCCCACCCAATTGGTAGCAAGAAGAAGATGACAAACGTAATAAAGCGGATCGGCTTTACCTCTCGTCTCCGACTAACAAGGCCGTAGATGAGCCCCATGACAAAGATGAAAAAGTAGATGGCGATGTCTCGCTCGCACAGGGCCATCTTGTAGCCCATCTGCGCATTTCCCACGAAAGCGCGCGCGGCCGTAAAAAACTCGAAGAACTCGCCTAAATTCACGCCTGAGAATTCAGGCAGTGTCTCCGCATAGCTTTCTAGCGACGTGAAGTCAGTGTCTGCCACCTCACTAGGGTAAGCGATCTGTTCCCCAAACAAGAAAAATGAACGGGAAGCGGACTGGTGGCACAAGGGTGAGTAGATCCGATAGATGGCACCAGCCGCCCCTGTTGCACCGAACTGCATCAGAACCGGAGCGAGGATCGGCAACCCCACGTAAATCCCAACGGCCGTGTTTAAATATCTCAGCCAATTTTCAGCAATGCTAAGAATAATTTTGTCGAGACGGATAACAAGGTCTCGTGTGCGGCCGGTGACTTTCTTCTTTTGTTTTTTGACTGGATCAGGGGATTCTTGTGCCATGCATCTTAAGTATAAAGTAAGAAGTAGAAAGTGATAAGTAGGCAGCCCAACATATCACTTTCTACTTAGCACTTCTCACCTGTTACTAAAGCTTGCCAACCATCTTGCCTGGAACAACCACCTCATCAAATTCAGCTTCCGTCAGGTAGCCCAATTCAAGGGTTGCCTCTTTGAGCGTGGTCCCTTCAGCATGTGCTTTGTTAGCGATTTCGGCCGCTTTGTAGTAACCGATTTTCGTGTTGAGCGCGGTCACCAGCATCAAGCTGCGGCTAACCAGCTCTGCGATGCGGGCATCGTTTGGCTCAATGCCAACGGCACAGTTGTCGTTGAAGCTCTGGCATGAATCCCCAATCAGCTGGGCCGACATGAGCACGTTGAACGCCATGACCGGCTTAAATACGTTTAATTGGAACTGGCCGTGGGTGCCTGACACCGATACAGCCACATCATTTCCGATCACTTGGGCGCAGGCCATCGTCATCGCTTCGCACTGGGTTGGATTCACCTTGCCCGGCATAATCGAGCTGCCCGGCTCATTGGCAGGCAGGATGATTTCACCAATGCCGGTGCGCGGCCCGCTGGCCAACATCCGAATATTATTGGCGATGTGCATCAGGCTTACTGCTACTCGTTTTAAGCTGCCGCTGATCTCAACCATTGCGTCATGAGCCGATAGTGCCTCAAATTTGTTGGGCGCAGTCACAAATGGATGGCCGGTCAATTCAGCAATTTTGGCTGCAACTGTTTCTGAGTATCCGTCTGGAGTATTGAGGCCTGTTCCAACGGCCGTACCGCCTAAGGCTAGCTCTGCAATGCGCCCCAAACTCCCTTTGATTGCTGCCATCCCATTGTCCAACTGAGTCACATACCCGCTGAATTCTTGACCCAATGTGAGCGGGGTTGCATCCATGAGATGGGTACGGCCGGTTTTGACAACCGACATAAAGCCCAATGATTTTTCAGCCAGCGTGTCACGCAACAGCTGAATTTTTGGCAGTGTTTCTTCAACCACTTTGATGTAGGTCGCGATGTGCATACCGGTTGGGAATGTGTCGTTTGATGACTGGCTTTTGTTCACATCATCATTCGCTTTTACTTTTTTGTCTGTGCGAAAGTCAGCTCCCAAAATTTCGCTAGCCCGATTTGCAACAACTTCGTTGACATTCATATTGCTCTGGGTGCCTGAGCCGGTTTGCCAAACCACTAGCGGGAACTGATCATCCAGTTTTCCTTCTAAAACCTCATCACAGGCTTGGGCGATGGCGTTCGCCTTTTCGGCCGGAAAATCGGTTAACTCTTGGTTGGTTAGGGCGGCCGCTTTTTTCAAAATAGCAAACGCCCGCACAATCTCCATCGGCATCTTTTGTCCACCGATCTTAAAATTCATCAAACTGCGCTGGGTTTGTGCACCCCAATACTTGTCATCGGGGACCTGTACTTCCCCCATCGTGTCTTTTTCAATACGGAAACTCATGATTTCTTCCTTGCTTTATGTCTTATGTGTTTTGCGGCTTTGCGCCGATGCACTTTTAATTATAGTGATTCTTGTTACACCAAGCTTAGGCGATTTACAAATTTCAATGATCCAATCGAGATTCATTGAATCGCCACACAGCCGTTTTCAAAAATAATTATTTTTGAAAACGGCCTTAAACTCAAATTTATATCTTTCATCATCGTTAAATTTAAGGAGACAGTGCCCATGAATCGCAGAAAATTTATTGAAAGTTTGGGGCTTGCCAGCGCTGGGGCTGGGGGTGCGGCCGTATTCAGTCATTTCGCCGGTGCAGAAACCCAAGCCCAATCTGGAAACGAGATTTATCTTCCCACCGTCAGAAATGGGGCAGCCGATCATTTTTCTGGTCTGATTGTAGCTGCAGCCAGTGCGCCCAATGTGGTGAAGGACGGTGCTCATTTGATTTGTTCAGGAACCAATGACCATGAAGTTATCAATCAGGCGTTAACCAGCCTAGGTGATGCAGGGGGATTGGTTCGCCTGACGGCCGGGACCTACAACTGCGCTGGAGCGGTCAAAATGCAGCGGCGGACCTCGCTATTAGGTAGCGGCCGGGCCACGATTTTAAAAGCAATTGGCACATGGACGGCGTTTGATGGGTCTGCGCAAGGGGCGGTGATTGAACCGGCCGATAGCGGTACGGACAAAACCCTCGTGGGCTTCTTAGCCATCAACGGAAACCGATACCAAAACGCAGATACACAAGGCATCTATTATCACATTGACTCAAAAGCAGATTTTGATGAAGGGCCAGACGCAGGCCACTACTTCACAGACCTCTATATTTTCCAGACCAATCGGCACGGACTTCACGTCTCTGGTTCACATATGCGGGCCACAAAAGTGACTCGCATGCGGGTCTACAATGTTGGTGATGAAGGGGGTACAGAAGCACACGGCTTCTGGATCGATTCTCCAGATGGGATGTACAGCCAGTGCGAAACCGGCAGCAGCTCTGGCCACGGTTTTTTTGTAGACGGCTCAAACAATCATTTTGTCAATTGCAAAGCGTGGTTTTCAGATCTAAACGGATGGCAAATTTCCAATGTGCGCGGGATGTATAGCGCATGTGAAGCGCAGGACAATGCGGGCCACGGCTTTTACATTGGCTCCGGCCCTAATTCGTTTACGAGCTGTCACGCAGATTCAAACAGTTGGCAGCCAGATGACCCGGCCGCTACCCATGATGGTTTTCACATTCCTTGGGGAAGTCGCATTCAGCTTATAGGCTGTAGCGCGTATGACAAAAATGAAAGCAATCGGGGTAACTGGCAGCGG
>JBCCSO010000374.1:0-5211 GCA_039199965.1 Chloroflexota bacterium
AGTGAAGCAAAGCCGTCTGATTGGCTTAGGTCGACCGTTTCACCACCAGCAGAAACCGCCTCAGCCGCATTTGCGGGCTCCCAAACCGCCACAATTTCAGACATCAGGTCACGCTCAAGATACTCAACCCGAATTTGAACATCACCACCGGGCACTGTAGCAAAGCCTTCATGCCAGTCACCAAACGCGCGGTCCCAGTGGTCAATGACAAGCTCATCACCGACATAGACGCGCACTCCGTCATCAGCATACGCCCTAAACTTATAAGTGCCCGCGGCCAAGTTCTCTGTCCTCGTCCAGCGAATTGAATAGAAGTCGTTTGGCAATACGTTCGGGATAGGTGAGCTGGTACCCCAACTCCAGTCGATTCCTGGATCATTGCGGACTACTCTGGGCGAGCCAGACAGCGCGGTGTTGTCAAAATACTCACCTTTCCAGTCTGGAAAGGAGGTTGAGGAAGCATTTGGCTGTACGCGGGCTTCTTCGGCTTGGTCAAATTTTGACCACGTCATCCGAATCACACCCGGTCCACCAATGTCAAAGTACTCCAGCACGATGGGCACCGTTCCTGCAGAAAGATTGACATCGGCCGAAAACGTTGCTTCCGGCTGAGCAAACCACTGATCAAGTACCTTCTGACCATTGACGAATAAGCGTGCGCCATCATCGACCGTGATGTTAAAGCGATATGTACCAGCTTCAACTGGCATATCGGCTGTCCAGCGAACAGAGAAATTATCAATTGGAAGATTTGTGGTGGGGTTAAACGGCCAGTCATAATTAATCTGGTTCTCGTTCTGGGTTACAATCGGAGTTCCACTCAGGCCGGTATTGTCAAAGTATTCCGCTTTCCAAATACCGACTGGCTGCTGGTAGTTGACTACTTTTTTCCAGTTTACCTGCAAAACAGCTTGACCACCGCCTTCGTAGTACTGAACCTTCAGATTGTGGTTCCCGCGGGTTAAATACACATCCGTATCTGTGATATGCTTTTGGGTATCGTACCAAGCGTTATAGACCTCTTCTCCATCGATGAACAGACGTACACCGTCATCGGCCGTAATCGAGAAGCGATATGTCCCTTCGTCAAAAAAGGTCTGGGTTATAAATTCTGCGGAAAACTCATTTGAACTGATGATGTCTTCTTCAGGTGACCCACCTCCCCAATTCTTGTTCAACCCAGACTCATTCCGGATCAAATCAGGCTCACCACTCATCCAACGGTTGTTCCAGTATTTTGCCGTCCAAACTTCTTGACCAGACTCTAAAGACACGGCTTCAGCCGACTGACCACCTGCAAATAGCATTAAAGTTAGGAAGAAAATACCGCAAAACGCTATCTTACCTCTCATCAATCTCACTCATCCTTTCAGAAAATTGAATATTCAAACATCTAGCAGGGACAACAAAAAATGATTTGCACGACCCTGCATGCACACTTGTATAGCAAAACTCTGACTGATTTGCTATGAAATCACTGCAAAATCGGGACCTTTGCCCATTAATTGCCACTAAGTGACGTGATTTCTGGCCGAATATAGGCTTTTTGCAGCCGACAATCAAATGAATTTAGTATTGCGGAAAGAATCGATACAACATTTGTATCAATTCAATATGCCTAAAAAAGATAGGCCGTTGCAAAGACATGCGCTTACAAAGAGTCCATTTGATATAATCTAACATCATGAAAGTATTCATCACAGGTGGATCGGGCTTTATCGGGCAGCGGGTCGTTCAGCGGCTGGTTGCTCAGGGGCACGATGTTTATGGGCTGACTCGCTCGAGTCAGGGTGCCCAAATCATAGAAAGTCTAGGCGCAACATCAATCATTGGCGGCTTTGACGACAAACGCGCCATGAAACTTGGAATGTCCGGCAGCGATGTCGTCATTCATATGGGGGCCATGAACCGTTTGGGTGAGACTAACTGGCGCCAAATGGAAGTAATCAATGTGGCGGGGACGCGCACCGTTATAGAGATGGCACAGGACATGAGCGTTCCTAAAATCATCTATACCTCCACAGTCGCCGTCTACGGGGACACCCAAGGGATCATGTATGATGAAACGGCACGTCCTAGCATCCCAACCCAGTCCCACTTTGCCCGCACCAAGTGGCACGCCCACTTTGATGTTGTTCAACCGATGATTGCGGCCGGAGCCCCTATCATTGTGCTCATGCCCGGCTTGGGCTACGGCCCCGGTGACCCCGGCCTGATTGGCGAACTGATGAGCAGATTCCACGCTAATGAACTGCCGTTTCCTGTTTTGCCCGGCCCAGACACGATGGTGACGTTTGCCCACGCAGATGACATCGCAGACGGCATCATTTTGGGCATGGAAAGGGGAAAAATAGGTGAGAGCTATATTTTGGCAGGCCCAGCCGTTTCATTTGGTGAGATGGTTGATTTCTGGTCAAGGCTGACCGGCCGCCCTAAACCACGCATCCGCATAAACGGGTCACTGATTCGGCCGCTAATCCCTCTGCTAGACACCATCAATGCATTTTTTCCCCTTGGCTCCGTCTTTTCGGCTGAGGCGATGGGGTCGTTGGGCGGCACTTTTATGGCGTCTGGGAAGAAAGCAAAGGAAGAGCTGGGCTGGCAAAATCGGTCTATGCAGGCGGGCATGCTCGACACATTCAACGCCATCCAGCTTAGTCAGCAGCAGCGGCCGCGCCGTGTTTTCCACACTAAAAATATCCTAAGATTCATAGCGGGAGCCATTATTCTACTCATCCTGTATCGGCTGATTTTCAAGAATCGAGGCAAATTCCCAGAGGAATCAAACCCAGGAGACGTATAAATGTATGATTTCCTCGTAGCAATGCATGACGGAATCCGCTGGATCGTCGTCTTATTAGCCGTCATCGTTCTAATTAAAACGCTTGTCGGCTGGCTTGGGAAACAGGAGTACACCAAGTTAGATCGTCAGCTGTGGCTGGGCTTGGTCAATTCAGCCGCTATTCAGCTTTTATTGGGGCTTGTTCTAGTTGGATGGCTCATAGTAAACATCGGGTTCAGCGACATGTTTACGGCATTTGGAGCACATGTGATAACCAATATCATCGCGATTGGTGTGTTGATGTATGCAGCCCGCTTCAAAAAATTAAGCGATGTCTTGCAACATCGTAATAAATTCTTCGCTGTTTTAGTATCATCGGGCCTCATTTATTTCGCGGTAGCAACCGTTAATGGCTGGCCGTAGGGGTAAATGGTCCGTAGAGGCAATATTTTTCAGTAATTCAAGGCGTGTGGCAATCATACGCCTTTTTTGTTGTTTCCTAACAATGCCGCCATAGTGCGAATCCTTTCGATTGCTGTTGGGTTCTATTTTTCAAATCAGTTTGTGGAGATTTAATTAAATGAGTTCAGATCCTAGAGAAAGACGCGTGGTTGTAACGGGCATGGGAACTATCAACCCGCTAGGGCATACAAAAGATGAAACTTGGGACTCTGTTAAAAAGGGAACAATTGGAATTGCGCCCATCACCCGCTACGATACGGCCGGACACAAATCGACGTTTGCGGCCGAAGTAAAAAACTTCGATGGAGCGGCTCGTTTCGGCCGTCGGGATGCCCGTCGTACTGATTTGGCCATTCAGTATGCGTGGGCTGCTGCAGAGGAAGCACTGGCTGACGCTAATTTTGACGCAATTGAGCCAGACATCAGACGGCGGGCCGGTGTTATCATTGGCACCGGTCTAGGTGGTTTTACATCAACAGAAGAAAACACCAAAATTCACAATGAACGCGGTCCCGGAAAGGTTAGCCCGCACTTTATCCCCATGATGCTTCCAGACAGCATCCCAGCCCGCATTTCGCTCCAATTTGGGCTGTGTGGTCCCAACATTGCCATGGCGACCGCCTGTGCCAGCTCAACCAACTCGATTGGCGAGGCCGCGCAAATGGTTAAGTATGGTGGGTATGATGTGATGGTGACGGGGGGATCAGAATCAACCATCAATTCGTCTATTGTGGCTGGATTCAACAATATGGGTGCTCTTTCTACTTGGAACGACGAGCCTGAAAAGGCCTGTCGGCCGTTCACCGCAAGCCGCAACGGTTTTGTGATGGGTGAAGGAGCTACCATTATGGTTCTCGAAGAGCTTGAGCATGCTAAAGCGCGCGGTGCGCGAATTTATGGGGAAGTTGCTGGGTATGGCACGTCAGCTGATGCATATCATGTCACTGCCCCACATGCTGAGGCGGTGGGAGCGGTTGAATCGATGCGCTTAGCCCTTGAGCGTGCAGGCATGAAGCTCACAGAGCTAGATTACATCAATGCGCATGGAACCAGCACCCAGCTCAATGATGCGATGGAAACCAAAGCGATCAAAAAGTTGTTTGGTGAACAGGCGTATAACCTAACGATTAGCTCAACCAAACCGATGCACGGCCATCTTCTGGGCGGGGGTGGTGCGCTTGAATTCATGCTGGCTCTTTTGTCCATGCAAGATAGTTATGTTCCCCCAACGTTAAATTACGACGACCCTGATCCGGAGCTAGACTTGGACTTTACGGGCAATGAGCCGAAACAGATGGAAATACACTCTGTCATGTCAAATTCCTTTGGCTTTGGCGGGCACAATGCCACCCTGATCGGCCGAAAGGTAGAGCTTAATTAGGACTGAATAGAAAATTACTGTCGTATTTGGAAGAGAATTTTCTGCAATTTTCTTTTCAGTTTTGAAGGAACGCCCAATTAGTTATGGCAGTTATTTGAGGGGTGTGCATACCAAAGTTTCCCCCTCACCCCCAACCCCTCTCCCTCAGTGAGAGGGGAGCTAGACCTCTCTAAGTCGGTAATATTTGGCTCAATGTGAGCAAAAAAGCCCTTCTCCTTGGGGAGAAGGGCCGAACTTGTTCGGTCGTGGTCCCGAAGGGGTCGGATGAGGGGAAAAGGTGGGCATGAAATCATTCTTTCCGAGCATGCATACCCCTCAGTTATTTAGCTCACGGCCCTTAGCACCAGCAGCACAATTGCTGTGCTCTTTTTCAGCCAACCAACAGCCTATAAGTCAGCAGCTTTAATAGCTTATCAAGCTAACAGATCAATAATCATACAGGTGCTCAAGAATGAGGGCTTGCTCATCAACCTCAAGCAGCACCGTATGCAGCTGTTCAACTGGAACTGTAATGACCAAGCGCTTGAGTTCTGGTTGAGATAGGTAGGTTTGTTCTAGAAACACCTTTCCGGCTGCCAAGCCGTAC
>JBCCSO010000375.1:0-5208 GCA_039199965.1 Chloroflexota bacterium
GAGCCTAGTAGGCAATGTCAAGACCCCAACTCTTGTTATTCATTCAGAAGGCGATCTGTGCACCCCGCTTGAGCAAGGTGAGCAGTATTTTGTTGCGCTCCAAAAGCTGGGGGTTGAATCAGAGATGGTGATCTTCCCGCAGGAGAATCACGGTCTATCGCGCGGCGGCCGTACAGACCGCCGAGTTTCCCGTTTGGGCCACATGATCCGCTGGTTTGATAAATTCTTAAAAGATTAATTGAACCTAATTCTCAAGTACTCAAAGTTTATCTTTAGATGCCCGACCGCTTTCGGCCGGGCATTTTTATTTGCCCCCAGTACCTTTTAATTACGCGCAGTATAGTAATTCTCATTTCAAGTGGACGGAAGAAAACCGCCTGCTACAATCATGCGCGATGGCAAAAAGGGAAAACAACGAATGGATTGAACTGCTCAGCGGAGAGCCTAACGAAGAGGCCCTGCTAGAGCTGCGTGAACTACTGGTTCGCGGTCTGCGTTACACGCTTTCCAGTCGAACCAACACAAATCTAGACGCAATTATTGAAGATTTTGTTCAAGAAAGTTTACTCAAAATTTTAGCCAAGCTTGACACCTTTCGCGGTGAAAGCCAGTTTACGACTTGGGCACAGAAAATTACGGTTCGAGTGGCGCTAACTGAACTCCGGAGGCGGCGTTGGCGAAATACGTCATTAGACGAAATGATGACATCACGGGATGGTGAGTCTTTCTTTGAACCCAAAATCATGTCAGATCCCAATCCATCACCTGAAAATCGCACCACGCGTGAAGGGATGATTTCTCTGGTACAAAGCTTAATTGTGGAAGAGTTAACTGAACGCCAGCGAAAAGCCATGACGATGGTGATGCTTGAGGGAATGCCGCTAGAAATGGCGGCCGAAAAATTAGGTACCAATCGCAACGCTCTTTACAAACTCATTCACGACGCGCGCGTGCGTTTAAAAAAGAAGTTGATAGACAAAGGCATGACCTCAGAAGACGTGCTCGCAGTTTTTGAATAAGGGAAAAGGACCGTGTAGTGCTTGAGCTCGCAATGAAACTGGGTAATTTTATCTATATTGAACATTAAAAGATTTGCTCAGTAAGACATTTTATGTCCGCAACGTCATTATGGGCGCAAGAGAGGTGAATTTTAATCATGGCAACTATCATCAGTCGGGTTAGAGCGTTTGTTCAACGTATACTTGGGCAAGACTCAGCACCCGATGAGAAAAAACAAGAAATTGTAACCGGGCTGGTTAAAGCTCTCGACATGACCGAGGAGCGGGAATTAGCCTGCGAAGAAGTTTTTGAAGTCATTGATCAATACGCTGAGCTAGTCATACTGGGTGAAGACCCTGAAAAAGTCATGCCACTTGTACATCACCATTTAATGATGTGTGGCCACTGTCGTGAAGAGTTTGAAATGCTAATTGATATGATGAATATTGAAGCGGCTTGAGCTTAGTTCATAATTTTCTTCAAGGGCTTCCGGCTTTTAGCTTGGAAGCCCTTTTTTTATCCCACATTTATCCCACATTTAGTGTGGGATAAATGTGGGATACCCAAATCGCGCTCCATAGAGCCAATTCCGAAAAATTAATACTCAGAGTCGTTCGCGCTGAGTTAGCTGTGAGGCGATTTTAACGTGAGGTATGGGTAATTTATTCTCATGAATCGCCTAAGCTAAGACACAAATGCTGTTTCGCGAGTTAGCCACGTGGTGATTCTGCCAAAATCAAATAAATTTCCATCATTTCCAGCGTCCTCAACTAAGCAGATGTGGGTAACCTATTCACTTTTGGGAAAAGATGTGGATTAGCTGTTGGTAAACCGTGGATTAATTGTGGATTGATTTAACATGCAGCAAACTATTTTTGTTTTACAATGGGAACTTGGGTCAATTTGACTGGCGGTTTTTTTGTGGACTTGTTCATAAGTCCCATTTGCCAATTGGTGTTAACACCCTAGAATCGCAGAGATGAATATAGAGCAGTTAAAGAGTGGGTCAGTTGAGGCATGGACTTGGCTGATTAGACAACAACAGAATATGACGGCCGAAGTTGTCGTGGGGGTTCAATCTGAAGCAATTGAATCAGGACAAACTCGCTACCTGCTTACTCTGGGAAGCTACTCTGAACCTATTTCACTGATTGGAAACGACACAAACCACACAGAATTTGCCTTCTACTCACAATATGCGGCCGGATCTGATGCCATCGCCCCCAGCGTGTGGTTTAGCTGGTTTGATCAAGAAGGGGGATGGGTTTTGACCGAAGAAAACGGCCCATATCACGCCCCTTCAACTTGGTCACGGCAAGACCTAGAACACGTCATTGAAAAGATGGCAAAGTTTCATGGGCAGTGGTGGGGAAATGGTGTTCAATCGGCCGATCTGCCCCAGCATCCAGTCATTGAATCCCACGAATACATCGAGCAGGTTCAGCTACAGAGCAAAGGCCAATCTGGTCGGTTTGGATTCAAAAACAGCAATCAAAATCAAAATCTGCCACCGGTCATTGAAACAGCTCAGCCATTTGGCGCAGCCGTACCAGAACTGATGTTGGCATCAATCGGATACAAAATGTTGAAAAAACTGGGTGGCTTACCTGATGTTATCGAAGCGGTACACATGAGTGCGTTAAACGACCTGCTACAGCACCCAGAAATCATGCTTCAGCATTTGCACCACGTCCCCAAAACGCTGCTACACGGTCAGCCAACTGCTGAAAACTGGCGCATCGATTTGAACGATAGGGCTCACTTAGTTAATTGGCGGCAGGCAAGCATCGGTCCGGGAATTTGTGACTTGGCGTCTTTCATTGAAAGCTACATTTTCTGGCATACACCGCGCCCGGACAGCCATCGTTTGGTGCACGGCTCGCTTGAAGAGCTGCTGGTCGATCATTACTTTATGAATCTGGGTGAAAAGGTATCGCTTGAAGGAGCAAACCGGCCGGGATCAAGTCGTTATCTGCGCCGCTATGCGCTTCCGGCCGCTATTTGCTGGCACACCATTTCACACTGGCTACCTACTTTTGCAGACTGGTTTAACCATTTACCCCAAAGCCGCCACACTTGGGAAATGCTAGACGACATGCAGCTTCAAAGTTTGAACAACTGGGGTATGCAAACCCTTAGCCAATATCGGCCGGCAATTGGTGCTATTTTTGAACGATTTTTGGAAGCCTATAAGCTGCTGGCCACCGACAACTAAAGGTCAACAGCTAAGAGCCATATTAGCGCGCGAGCCAGCCCCCATCAATAGCATAAACAGACCCACTTACGTAAGAGGACGCCTCTGATGCCAAATAAACAACCAACCCTTTTAACTCATCTGGTTTACCAAAGCGGCCGGTCGGAATGCGGCTCATCAGCGCTTCGTTTCGGTCACGATCTTTCTGTAGCGGCTCTGTCATGTTGGTTTCAAAGTAGCCCGGCGCAATGGCGTTCACCTGAATATTGTAACCGCTCCATTCATTGGAAAGGGCTTTGACAATACCATTGATCCCATGCTTGGATGCTGCGTAGCTGGCTACCAGCATGCCCCCTTCATCCCCTAAAATTGACGAGGTAAAAATAATCTTGCCACCTCCCTGCATGTGCATGTGATGGGCAACCGCTTGTGCCAAGAAGAACCCAGCCTTCATATTGACCTGAATTACTGAGTCCCATGCCCCTTCGCTAAAACTCACGGCAGGTGAACGGCGAATGGCACCTGAATTATTAACCAGAATATTAATTTGGCCGTGATCTGAAATAATACTGCGGACTATATTTTGCAAGTCTGATGCGCTGGCTCGAGCAAAATCAAGCTGAATGTGGGTCAACTCCCGACCCGCTGCTTGAACTGCAGCCTTGGTTTCACTCGCCTCGGCACCGCGACTAATGCTGACGATGTTAGCCCCAGCCTCAGCAAGGCCAATCGCCATGGCTTGGCCTAAACCGCGCGTGGCACCGGTAACTACCGCAGTCTTCCCATCAAGTTTAAACTGATCCAGTACACTCATTCTTTTTCTCTTCCAAAGGATTGGTTGTAGTTGTTCAGGTGTTCTAACTTAGTACGTGGCACTCTCCAGCAGAATGGTCGTCAACAAAGGCCTTTCGCAGGGAGTGCCACGCACTGTCAGTGTTATCAAAACGGCACCTGCACAGTTACGATTGATTTTCTCTATTCTTGATCTCTGAATTCTACTCTGGTCCAGCGGGGTGTGGGAGCTAAGGTGATGAAAACATTTTCTTGTTCATCTACAAACAGCGTGGGGTCGCTCTCAAAATCAGACAGATAGATTGTTTCAGAGGCCAGTCCTGTTTTGTGAATCGCTTTTGCGATGCACAGCGCGCTTTCGGCCGTTAAATCAGATATCGGTACTGTACGGTAGCTACCGCGAACCTCAAACTGCTGACCGCGGCCGACTTTGCGCGGCACTACAAGCTGAAGCTCCATTTGGGTATCGAGCTCTGCCTGAATAAGGTCAAGTACCTTCTCAGACGGATATCGGCCGGACGTTGGGTAACGCGGATGGTGAATGACACCCACTTTTTGATTGAGCTTGTCAGAAAACATAAACGAATGAACCTGATAATCAGCAATCTCATCCGTCCGCTTGGACAGCACCGTGTCAGGCGCGCCGCGCAGCTGCTTGCTTAAAATCGGCCGCAGCGGGAGTTTGAGGTCAGGCTGCACCGCAAAAGAAAGCGGTCCGTTTTGGACCAGCAGTGTTTCCGATACGTAGTCTGGTCGAGAGGCAATCTCCCAAACCAAAACCCCTAGCGAGGCCAGCATCGGTTTGACAAAGTTGAATCCGTCATAAAAGCGCACAGAGACCTTTTGCTCCCCCAGTGGGGTCCGGCCAAAATGATCGACAAACACCCACTCATCCACTTCGGCGTGCCTGCGCTGCAGCAATTCCAGCCGATCACGCAGCTTGTCACCTTCAAGGCCGTTTGTATCAACCAACCCGATTTTTTTGCTCAGTGAATGGTATAGCGTAAAGATCGGGTAGACCGGGGGCAGGTGTTCAATTGGGACATCGGCTACATCGTTATGTTTATCAGTTAGATCTCCTTTTTGATCTGCCTCATCCCGACTGCGGTTCCACCTGACCCAGCCCAAAACCAATCCCATTAGAATCATGAGGCCGATGACGGAAAAACAGCCGGTCATAAATCGCCCAACCCCTAAATCATCAAAGGCAACGCCAGACGGCC
>JBCCSO010000376.1:0-5206 GCA_039199965.1 Chloroflexota bacterium
CACCGGTCAGTTCGATTTCACGGCCCAGCAGTTCGCCTCCGCGATCATCGATCGCGATTTCGATACCACCCACTTGGTCTTCACCCAAGAAGGCGACCGCGCCAGAGGTTACGATCATGTATGCGATGTTGATGGGGTCTCCCGCTTCAACTTCCACACAGCCCAGAGCGTCTGTACACTCCAGCTCTGCCATGACTTCTTCAACTTCTTCAACCGCTTCCTCAACGGTTTCTTCAACCGCATCGGCCGCTTCTTCCACAGCTTCGCTAGCAGTATCTGCAGCATCTTCTACCGCCTGCGGGGTGTTACAGGCAACAAGTAGAAGCATGAGTGCCATCAAAATGGCTAAGAAATATTTTTTCATGTTTCTTCTCCTAATAAGAAATGAAAAGTAGTGATAAATATCACGTGTCAAACAAATTGAGATTTTTCAGGGCAAAATCTATAAACCCGGTTTAAAACAGAATTAAGCGAAGTCCTTGATCAAACTACCGCAGGATTGCCTAATTACCAATGTCCCATCCAGCATGAGCGAATCAGCCTTATCGCCTTTGATCTGGTCAAGCAGTCTTTCGACAAGCGAATCTGCAACGCCATCTTGAAGACGCTGACTAATTGAGGTTAGTGGAGGACTCGTAAAATCACACAGATCAATGTTGTCAAAGCCAATGATTGCAACATCTTCTGGGACACGTTTACCCGCAATTTTCAACGCTTGTAAAACTGAAATGGCAACTACATCACTGGTAGCCACAAAAATGCCATCAACGTCCGGAGCAGTACTTAAAAGCTGCTGAACTGCGTCGTAGCCTGAATTTCCAGAGTGGGTTGAAATTGCAATCAGATTTTGATCGATGGGCATGTTCAAGTCGTTTAACGCTTTTAAGTAGCCTTGAAAGCGAAGATAAGGTTCAGACAACTGATTTTCTTGATTGTCTGAAACAATCGCAATGCGTCTTCTTCCCATGTTGGCAAGATGTTTGACAGCGGTGCACGCGCTTGCCAAATTATTTATACCGACTGAACAATAATTTTGATTATCCAATTTTGGCCCCAAAATGACAAAGGGAACACCTGTCCTAACTAATTTTTGAATCTTTTCAGGATTGTTGTCCCCCCGCCCCAAGATGACAGCCCCTTCAGCAATACCAGAATGAATGTAGCGATCATCAATTAATTCATTGATATCATCCATTTTTGACAGAAGCAGATCGTACCCATGTTCGCGCAGCTTTGATCCGATTGTGCCTACAATTTTAAAGATGTAGGGGTTCGCAAGTACTTCGGCATCTGCATAGTTAAAAGGCAGTATTAGGACAATCACGTTGCTTTTCTTCGTGCGCAGGTTGCGAGCCCCCAAGTGTGGTCGATATGCGTGTTCAGCAGCAATAGACTTAACGCGATCAATGGTTTCTTGACTGATCAATGGGCTATTGCGCAGGGCTCGCGAAGCGGTGGATGGTGAAACTCCCGCTAATCGCGCAATATCTGCCATTGTTTTTACTTTCTTGGGGTTTTTGCTCATATCAACTAAAAATAGTCAAGCTTCGCTTTAAGAGTTAGAAAAAACAAAGTGTTATGCAATCGATTGCACAACACGAGAAGAATTTACATTCGGTTGGTAAATTTGTCAAATATTCCCATCTTTTCTGTAAGTTTTATCCGAAACGATTGCAGATTCCCCATAAAAATTTGTGGCACTTTTGCCAAAAAGTGACGTTATAGTCAAACCGCAGTGCTAGAAATTACAAAAAAGTACCAAGCGGCTACTCTACCAGAAGAGCTAATCAAAACGGCCGTTTTAGTCTGTGAGTCCTATTGAGAGCTACCAGTAGGTGTGACATCATTTCTGTAACTCGAAACGATTCGGAAAAAGCCTTTGCACCATGAATAATTTAACTGCCACTAAACAGGGTCAGAAGTCTAGAACCGACCAAAAAACAAATCAATTAACTGTTCTTTATATCGAAGACAACCTCCCCAACCAGAAGTTAGTCGAGAGGATTCTTTCACGTCACAACTACAATCTGATATTAGCATGCGATGGATTAAGCGGTATACGTATGGCAGTAGAGAATACGCCTGACTTAATCTTGGTTGATATCAACTTGCCGGACATGAGTGGTCAAGAAATTACCGCATCGCTCAAAAGTAAAAACGTTTTCAGTGACACACCCATCATCGCACTCACGGCCGATGCGTCGGAAGACAATCGAAACAAAGCACTAGCGGTCGGTTGTGATGGCTTCTTGACCAAGCCGATTGATGTTGTCACCTTTCCGAAGCAAATCGCTGAGTTTTTACAAGGAAAGCAAGAAGAGCTCCCGGTTGAGCGGGCGCAGGAAACGCTCAAAACATATGTTGGTGAACTTGTTGGTAATCTGGAGGCAAAGGTCGTAGAACTAGAAACTGCTAACCGAAAGTTGCGCAAACTGGACACAGCTAAGAGCAATTTTATACAGCTAATCTCGCACGAATTACGCACTCCCCTGACATTGCTGAACGGTTACCAAATGTTAATGGCTGATTACATTAAGCGTAATCCTGAATCAGAGGACGCTCTTGGCAATATTCGAAATGGAATGGCTAAAGGGATTAGTCGCTTTTCAAATATTATTCAAGAGGTTCTAAGCGTTTCAAAAATCACGGCCGCCACTCTTAATATTTCAAAAGGACCCGTCCGCCTTGACGAAGCTATTAACGATGTAGTGAAAGAGTACGAACAGTCATGTATCGACCGCAACATTGTGATTGCGGTTGAAGATTTGTCCAGCCTGCCCGTACTTTCAATAGACGGAGATCAGATCAAAATTGCTCTTTCTAATATCATTGGCAACGCCATTAAATTTACACCGAATGGTGGTTCGATCAGAATTTTCCCACTGACGATGAATAACTCTATTACCATCGGAATTCAAGATTATGGTCCGGGTGTTCCATTGAAAGAGCAGACAAACATTTTTGAAGCGTTTTACACTCTTGAATCTATTGCAAACCATTCAACTTCTAAAACTCAATTCTTAGGTGGTGGATTGGGCTTAGGTTTACCCATTGCGAAGGGCATTATCGAGGCGCACGGCGGCCGGGTTTGGGTAGAAAGTAACGGCCGTGACATGGAGAAAATGCTGGGCAGTATTTTCTACATCTTGCTCCCCACAAAATAACTACTCACAATACCCATTAAAAAGTCAGTTGATGTTATTTTATCAGCTGGCTTTTTTTGTTTTTAGATACGGTGCGGATAGAGCGTTTCGTAATGAGGCAGAACGCTGTCGTACACGCGCTTCACCCGATCAGGTGCTTCAGAAATATCAATATACTTCCTTATCTGTGGTTTCAGCCCATTCGAATTACGGAGATTTTCATGGAATGAGCCGCCGTTCCACCAGCTAACTTCATCCCGATTACCCGGTTCCCAACTCAAAGATTCAGGCAAAAACGGAAGACCCACAGCATTGCAATATTTCTCCACCATTTTGTGCGGGTCTTCAAGCAAATCATCACTGTCTAAAACGGGAGGCGCCTCACCATAAAGATCACAAAGCCGATCAAACAGTTCTCTTTGCTCTTTGAATCCTACCTCTATTGGATGAAACTCTTTCCAATGCTTAAACATGGACGTGATGGTTTTTGCCGGGTCACGAATAAGAAAGCTGTGTCGAAAATTGTCAAGAAATTTTTTTGTAGCGTAGAATGAATCATGTGACAAATAATGTGGGAAATCTTTGATAAAAATCGGCTTCTTTGTAGCCGACACTTGCAACATTCCCCACACACTTTCAAGAGTTAAGCCCGGTGTGCGCAAGCTATCCGGTCCCGAACGAGGCCACAGTGGCTCTTCACCCTGATACCATGCTTCACCAAACGGCTCGTGGTAACAATCTAAGTCTCCCCGGACGCGCATCATCCATTCAAATGCGGTTGAAGTTGAGCGGGGTACAGCCCAAAGTGCAAGTATTTTATTCATTTGACTATTCCCTCACAATACATTTGAAAAGGGCATTTCGGCCGCTCTCATCATTCCATCGCGGAGCAGCGGGATGAACTGCGAAAAATTTCTCCGGATCGGATTGCCATGGCTAGGGGCTAAGATTTTGACATCATACTGCTCAAAAAGCGCGTCTATGGCTACACATAAATCTTCTCCATCACACCAAGCTAACCACGGGAACTGATACCACGCATTCACTTTGACGTCCTCAACTAGCGTTGCGAAGTCATACCCGGTTGCCAGCATCTCGTCCATAAATTTAAAACAGTGGCCCAACTCAGGTTCGTGCAAATTATGCGCCCAATCGGCCGTGAACATGAAGCCGGTTTTTTGCTCATACAGCCACTGCGAAAGACCATGATCCACAAACAAGGCATCAACCATTTCAACCGTGTGCTCCCCCAGCTCAATAATATCTCCGGGAGAAGCAGTCTGTGCATTTTCCAGCCCGTGCAGGTCGTAGTTTTCTCCACCAGCAACTGTCACAACTTGAGCATCTGGCCAGAGCCGTTTCAGTGCGCCTGTATTACCCGCGTGCGGCAGCTCAACGTGGCTGATCCAAATATAGTCGAGTGAGCGACCTTCTAAGCAGAACTGAACAGCTTCTAAAAAGGCAACTTTTTGCTTTGGCCCACAGGTATCAATTAGAAGTGACTCTTCATCAACTATTAGAAAGGCTGAAAAAGGATAATCAACAATGCGATTGCCAGCGTAATCTTCCGCGTTGGGGAGCAGCGCGAAATATTCTTTGTAGTAGTCTTTGGCTAAGTCACCCAAGCAGTGAGTCAGCCAAAAGATGTTTGGGGTAATCGCCCGTACTGCAACGCGTTCTAAGCCATCGCCAAAAACTATTGCTTCTTGAAGTGTGTCTTGTGGAGTCATTTGGGGTTAGTATGAAGTGAGAAGCAGTTAAAGATGGAGTGAGCTACAAGCGCCGTATCCCACTTTTTACTTCACTCTTCGTGCTTGCTAGTGGTAGCTCAATTTGACGGCCGTCAAAGCTGCAATAAGCCGATCAAGATGGGTCTGAATGTCGCCGCGAATCGCATTACCATGAATGGGTGCAATCACTTGGACATTACGCTTGGCAAACATTTTGCGCAGGTCAACGGCTAGGCGCTCTGGCCGAATCCAGCGCAAAAAGCGGAAGGCTACTTTGTGGTACTGTTCAAATTCTTTTTCAGACACCCCATCGGCCGCTGAGTCAGGCAAATG
>JBCCSO010000377.1:0-5191 GCA_039199965.1 Chloroflexota bacterium
CATTCCATATTCTTGGGTAAACGGGTTGTAGTTCGGCCGATTATGAATGGTATGGCCGGTGCCACAGGACCAATCCCACCCTCTACCACTTACTATCGAATACGTGTCACGATCAATGACCGTAAAGCTGTCCGCCTCATGACCGTTCCGCGTGGACTTTAACGCGACACCGTAGGTGTTGTCATTTTCACCATAAACAAGGCTGAATTGGCCGTATTCCCAGCCCCCAATCCCCTTGTGGACAATATACTTAGACGGGGTGCTCTGAATGTCTCCGTTTGTCCACTCATACAGCCACATCTCATCACGCCCTTCTTCCACATCTTGTAGCCAATTGTTCGGGTTGGGGTGGGTGGCCACAATGTCCTTATCAAAGTCGCTGCGTCCGTCGTTTGTCCGGCAAAGTGCAGCAACCACGCCACAGCTATCGCTGGCTTGCACACCAATCATCTCCTCACATTCAGGAAACTCACGCTGCCGCACAACTTCCAACTGATTGGTTAGGCTGTTCAGGGTAGTCTCGACTAACATGCCTGATTGATTGTCAAAGTATTCATCAGGATCTTCTGGGTCAGGGTGGGCCAAGGTCATCGCGGCAAACATCGTTGGTGAGTCTGTATTTGTGTTGCAAGCGCTAAAGTCTAGGTCTTGCGTGTGGACACGGCGGCTGAAACTGTGGGTCGTGAGCCTAATGTTCCAAGAATGTTCGCAAGACAATGCCCGGCCGTCAGGGACATCAAACGTGGCAGAGCCAATCAAAGAGTCTGGGGCTTGATTAAAATCTAAATCACGGAAGAGTACGGGCATGAAGATGGTAGGTGTTACCGGTCGGGTTTCTGGAATTGTCCCACCTTGATAAGTCGACTTGGCAACTGCTAGTTCAACCCTGTTAAGGTTGCTTCCCAGAAAAAGGAGCCCAAGAAAAGACACAAAAATTATAGAGAAGAATAGACGGCTTAGTTTGTTCACACTCACTCCTGTAGCCCCTGTCTGATTGGTCTGATCATTAATGAAACTAAATTAACCATGTACCGGAGTGTTTGTAGGTCTTGCTATTTGCAATTTGGTTGTTAATCAGTTGTCTTTGAGACTTTTGTCTGATTGTTTGGGCTGATCGGTCATTTGTGAATTTTATGTAAGCTAAGTCTTAATGGGGGTTGATTTAATCTGTGGCTTTTGTATACTTCTCATCCCTCGTCGCGGGGTAGAGCAGTGGCAGCTCGTCGGGCTCATAACCCGGAGGTCGCAGGTTCGAATCCTGTCCCCGCAACTGGCAAAAGGCTTCTGATTTTCAGAGGCCTTTTTTGTTTCATCTTTACATTTTGTTTTTAATCAGATAATCTAAAATCATGATTGCAACACCAGCTAGATTAAAGATAGATGACTCGATTTTTGCTCGTGCAAAACGATTCACAGTTGCTGAATATCACGCGCTAATTGAGTCTGGGGCGTTGACAACGGAGAATGCACTAGAATTACTTGAAGGACTACTTGTTGAAAAAATGCCTATTTATCCACCACATCGATTCACAACTGATGAAATACGCAAATTGCTGACTAAATTGCTTGAAGGAAAATATTTTGTCTCTGGTCAGCAGCCAATCACTATTGACAATAGCGAGCCAGAGCCTGATGGGTATATTGCTAAAGGCAGCTCTCGTGATTATCTGGATAAGCATCCATCCGCCGAAGACCTTTTTTCTGTGATTGAGGTGTCTGATTCAACATTAAAGATCGATCAAACAACGAAAATGCAAATTTATGCGCGTGCTGGGATTGCTTTCTATTGGATTCTGAATTTAGTTGATCGACAGATTGAAGTCTATTCGAATCCAAGTGGTGAAGTCGAAAATCCAACCTACAAGCAGCGGGTGATTTACACGGCCGAAGATTCAGTACCAGTTGAGATAGGTGGAGAGATTTTTGGAGAGATTAAAGTTGCGGACATCCTGCCGTAAGCGAAGTAAGAAGTAGAAAGTTATAAGTATAAAGTGAGTTTGTTAGGTTCCCCACTTCATACTTTTTGCTTAAAACTTCATACTTGCATGGCTACGCCTTCATTTTTTCGTTCTTAGCGTCAAACAGCGGTTCTTTGGCGACCACGGCCGAAAACATCCTGTCAAAGTACTCAATGCGTAATTCCGTTCCGGGCTTGGTATATTCGACCGGCAGATATCCGTATGCGATAACTTTACCAACCGAGTAGCCGTAATTGGATGTGGTCACATACCCGATTGATGGCCCTTCTCCATTGAAAATGGGTTCATAGCCAAACAGCGTCGCGGCCGGATCATCCAGCGTGATGCAAGTGAGCTTTTTCTTGAGCCCCTTCTCTTTCTGCGAAATACAGGCCGCTTTGCCAATGAAGTCACTGGATTTACGCAGTTTCACTGTCCAGCCCAGACCAGCTTCGTAGGGAGAGTATTCAGTGTATACGTCTGCACCCCACAAGCGATAACCTTTTTCAAGGCGCAGTGAGTCCATGGCTCCTAGCCCGGCCGCTATCATGTTGAACTCGCGCCCCGCCTGCCAGATGTCATCCCAGACGCTTAGTGCAGCATCCATTGGTACATGCAGCTCCCAACCAAGCTCACCCATGTACGAGATGCGCATTGCGTAAACTTTGTGGAAACCGATCTCGATCCATTGCCCGCTGTAATATGGAAACGCTTCATTGCTCAAATCATTGAAGCATACTTTTTCCATGACTTTGCGCGCATTGGGACCGAAGACACCAATCCCGGTGTAACTGTCTGATACATCAGTGATGGTGACCCCATCAAAACTAGCTGCATGAGTTTGTACCCAGTGTAGGTCTTGAGGCCGGGTCCCTTCACCCACAAACATCCAGTACTTGTCTGATGCCATCCGTGCTACTGCTAGGTCACGCTTGACACCACCTTTTTCAGTCAGCCAACAGGTGTAGATTACACTGCCAACCGGTTTGTCCATTTCGTTTGAGCAGAGGTAGTTGACGTACTCAACCGCTCGAGGCCCTACAACTTCAATAATAGAAAGACCTGTGAGGTCCCATTGCGAGACGTTGTTGCGGGTTTCGAGATGCTCTGCCCCTTGAATGGGGGACCAGTGGCGCGCCCCCCAGCCGCTTCGTTCAGGAATTTGCTCCTCGTATTTTTCAAGCAGTCGGCCGTTTTCGTTGACCCAGTTGGGGAGCTCTAGCCCCGCAAACACCGTCCAATCGGCCGATTGATCTTTGAATCGCTCATAAAACGGAGTCAGCCGCACATTACGCGGCTCGCTGGGCGCTTGACGAGGGTGAACAATGTCGTAGATCTCGCGGTAGTTTTTGAGGGTGATGACGTTGGTATATTTTTCTGTCATCTGAAACGGCAAAAAGCGGTTAATGCTCGCTTGGCGAATATCCCATTCGGTGTCCCCATAGGTCATCAACTCAACGGCTGATTTTGCCACACCGGCCGAATGGGTGATCCAACTGGCTGTGGCGGCCCACACCCCTTTTACCGGCGACTCCCCAATGATCGGCATCCCATCGATGGAAAAGGCAAACATCCCGTTGAATGCTTTGAACAGCGGCTGCTCGCCCAAATCTTTGATGCCCAACTTTGGCATGAGTTTTTGTACAACCTGCCATGCGGGTCCCAAATCTTCGGGCGTGAACGGATGCATAGCAGTGTAGCCGGGTGTGATGGGCAGATCACGCGCTTTGACCATGTGCGGCTTGTGCCAGTAGCTACCGATTCCCCACTTGTCCCAATGCTGGCGCACGTAAAGCGCGCTGTCTACTTCTCGGAAGGAGCAGGACACAATTTCATCCTCTTTTTTGCCGGGATCAAATTGGTTTAGCGCTTCAAGCGGTTCAGTAATGACATACTGGTGCTCGAAAGCGTTGAGCGGCAGCTTGAACCCCAATTTCTCAGCGATGGCCGGTGCCCAGATGTTGGTACACAACAGCACTTGTTCCGCTTCAATGCGCGGGTGCTCAGGATTATCTGTTACGACGGCCGCAATCCGGCCGTTGATAATTTCCACATCGCTTACTGGTGTGTTGCTGTAGGTGTTAAAGCTGCCCTTCGCCATGTTTTGCGCATCACGGACCAGTGCCCCAGACACGTGCGAACCGGCCACAATCGCCCCTTTTGGCACGTATAGCGCACCGATAAATTCATCCGGGTCAAGAAACGGCTGATAGGTATCTACGTATTCCTGCGGGCTCAACAAGTGCGCTTCAACCCCAAATGATTTGGCCGCACCGGCCATCCGTTTAAAGTCTTGCCAGCGCTCTTGACTGGTGGCGATGTCGCTGCCGCCTAGTGCATTATAGGTCTTGCGGTCAGGGCTGAAATCTTCCAGCGATTTATACAGATCGCTGCTGTAAACGGCGTAGTCAGTCATGAATTTGTTGAGCGCGAGGGCCACAATGCCGCCCGGAGCATGACTGGTTGAGCCATCATTTTCAAACAGCTCTCCTTTGTCAACAAGGGTGATATCGGTCCAGCCTTCTTTGGCAAAATGATAGGCGGCCGCGCAGCCGACCATGCCGCTACCGACGATGACGAGCTTTTGATTTTTGGTTTGTGAGACTGTCATAGGGGTGTCTATCCTGAGGGTCAAAATTTGTATGTACAAATTTTACGCTAGGATGAATCTTGGGGCTACATCGATGCTAAAGCTCGATCATAGATGAACGCAAAAGACCAGTCAGGTTTTCAAAACCTGACTGGTCTCTTGACGGCTAAGCGCTTATACCTTTTTCTAAGACCTACCGCACAATCAGCGGCAGATAGATCTTCTCTGGCTCAACCGCCGGCCGCGTAAAGGCGAACGTCTGCCCGGCCGGGGTTTGGTTTCCATCCGCGTCTTGCGCCACAATCGTCCACTCATACTCACCCGTTGGTAGGGTGATATTTGGCGTAAATGATGTTTCCGTGGTTTCAAACGTGTATGTCACCGTCTCACTCGCTGGTTGAGCAGCGGGTGCTGTGGCCAATGTAACTGTTACGGTTAGAGTATACTTTTCAATGGGTGCTTCATCATCATTGCTGAAGGCATCATCCCAATCAAATTTGACACGCGGGGAGGTAACTTCGCTATTGGTCGGTGGGCTTTTCAGCGGTTTTGGCCTAAAGCCGGGTCCCGGATTGTCGTTGAATTGGGCGACAACTGTTTTTGCCTTGCTCATGGTGACGACGCAGCTGGAGCCTGATTCGGC
>JBCCSO010000378.1:0-5178 GCA_039199965.1 Chloroflexota bacterium
CAGGCGCCTTGGCGGAACTGATTTATCAGCCACTGAATAAGGACTATCCCAGATTAAATCTGAGGGAGCTGGCCCGCGTGATTTTACTGGAAGCGGGATCACAGCTTTTAAGCGGTATAGATGAAGGCAGCTACACGGCCGAACGCTTATCAAAAATTGGTGTAGATGTTCGACTGGATACTAAAGTTGCCTCAGTGGAGGCTGATCGCGTGATTTTAGCAGATGGCAAGCATATCATGGCGGACACAGTGCTGTGGGCGGCCGGTATTCAAGGGCAGCCGGTGGTTAAGTCGGCGGGATCAGAGCTTACCCGCGGTAGTCAGTTTGAGGTGCTAGAGACGCTACAAAGCCAAAAGTATCCTGAAATGTTTGTGGTGGGTGACCTGATTCGATTTGTGCAGGATGGCAAGCCTTTGATCAACACGGCTCAGGTTGCGATGCAAAGCGGTGAGCAAGCGGCCGAAAATATTATGGCCCTGATCAACAACAAACCGCTTGAAAATTTCCGCTACTATGATAAAGGGATGATGGCGACGATCGGCCGGAACGCGGCCGTGGCAAATATCGGAGGCCGACAGTTCACCGGCTTTTTTGCTTGGCTGATTTGGTTGTTTATCCATCTATTTTTCTTGATAGGCTTCAGAAATCGCATTGGAGTGCTGACCAACTGGGCGTGGAACTACCTGTTCTATGAGCGGGTTGTGCGGCTAGTTATGCCTTTGGATACGGCTAAAGAAAGTCAATCTGAGTTAACATATGAGCCAAATTGATTACCTTCAGAAACTAACCCATGACTCCAGCAGAAATTAAACCGGATATTACCTATGCAGATTTTGAAAAACTTGATATTCGAGTCGGCACAATCACGGCCGTTGAAGATGTGGCTAAGTCAGACAAATTGCTCAAGTTAATTGTCGATTTTGGGGATCATACGCGCCAGATTTTGGCTGGGATGAAAAAGGAGCGGGATGATCCCCAAGAGATTGTGGGCAAGCAGTCTTTGTTTGTGGTCAACATGCCGGCCCGCAAAATGGCTGGTGAACTGTCAGAGGGAATGCTGTTTGATATTGGATATGCAGACGGGGTGTTGCCCACCTTGGCGATGCCGGAGCGGCCGGTGCCCAATGGGACACGAGCTGGTTAAGACCTTGGGTTTAGTTTAGGTAAGTAATCGAAGAAATTAAACCGGGTTCGCTTACACGCTGCAACGGCCGTTTGATCCAATTGGATGGTTCTTCCCAAAATAGACAGATGGCAATGGCTGAAATAATGAGCGTACTAATCCAGCTCGACGGAGGTTAACAGCATCGGCTTCGGGTAGATTGCAGCGTTGTGCGGCCTTTTCTGCCAAAGCTGAAACCCCGCGTGAATGGCCGGTAAGATAGGGTGATTTAAGATCGGTAAAGTCAGCCAGAGCTAGGAGCGCCCCGTCAAACTGCTCTTCCGTAAGCCAACTGTGGGATTCTGGCTCAGCCCCCAGCAATGCTTCCCATGTGGAATCAACTTCAAGCTTGGCAAATAAGGCAGTTGCATTTTGTAAAAACGCCTCAGCAATGACGGGGTCATACATGCGATCGATGCGTTTTTGAACCAGATTGATCGCAGTTTCTGCATCAGCCTGAGATTTTATTGTAGCAGCATCATGGGCTAGATGAACGACACGCACCGGCCGCGCGATTTCTTCTCCCTTTAGGTTGAGCGGTTGCCCTTGCCCATCCCAGCGTTCAAACATTTGCCCCAAAGCCTGCAGCATGGCTTGATCAAAACCTAAACGATCGGCTAGATTGCCCGCCACTTCACACTGGATGCGGCTTAGCTCATCCTTGGCACCAGGTCCGGCCGATAGTGCCCGGCCGAGGTAGCGCGCACGATCAAGTAAAGGTTGCCCTTTTCCAGCCAATTTGATGATGGTTGGAAATGCTTCTAGAGGATTGGTTGTGTCAATTGTGAGCACTTCCCCCATGTTTAGCTCGTTGCCGAACAGCTCAGCTTGCCAAGATGCGGCCGAAGTGCAGCCGATATGTTGTAGAAGGGACAAGTAATAGACTTGCCGCTGCTCTTCAATGCTCAGACTCAATTGCTGGCTCAGGTTGACCCCCAGCAGGCAGGTGCGCATGTGGCTGTCCCATGCCCAAGTCTATGGCAAGAGATAACGAAGCGGTTAATTCAGCTAGGCGAATGAATGGTTCGCCATCTTCAGAAGTCATAGGACCTACTTTACCTCAAATTAGGGCAGAGGCGATTTGATTAATCCATTTAAAAGTTTTCTTCGATAGCCTTTTCTAGCCGTGCAATCTCGAGGGCCAGTTTACGCTCGGTATGTGGCTTCCAATCATCAGAGCGTTTGGCCAAGCGTTGATCGTTGCCCAAGGGGATTTCATGCAAGTATCTGGCCCAGCGGATGACCCACCACATTAGCATTTGGAGAGTGTAGGTTTTGATACGAACTTGGGCTGTTGAATCCTCAGAACGTTCGGCATAAAGATTGAGTACAAAGCCCCAATCGCTTTGGCTCACCCCTTCGTAGGCTGGATGGGTCATTAGGTCAGCGATTTCGAATGCCGGATCTCCCCATCCGCTATTCTCCCAGTCAGCAGAAGCAAGCTTATGTTCTTGTTGGATGAAGTTGCGCCAGTTAGCGTCTGAGCGACACAGGGCCAATTGTGCCTGCGGAAAGCTGGGTGGTGCCCAGTTTGCAAACCAATTGAGCAGGTCTTGAACTTTAGACGGCCGGGCGTGCTCAGGCAGTAGGTCCGCAAACTTGAGAACCATCTGTTTTCCTTGCGCACCGTTTTGAAAGCCTAAAACGGCATTAGGCACCTGATCAAATTTAGGTGCTTTTTTGACCGAGTGGATAGTCACAAAATGATCAACTAGTTGGCTCCAACCAGCTCGGTCAGCCGGGATACCTTCGAGCGTCTGACCATCAAGCCAGCTTTGGACGACAACCGGCTGTTGATAGCTCGATTCATCTAACCATAGAGCATGCGGGGTGACTTCGATTCCGGCCGCATGCAGGGCTGATAATGCAACGTACTCTCGTCTCGCTCGATTTCGCTCATCTTTAATCGTAAATTTGACAGCTACATCGTGCCCTTCTTGCTGCACTCGGTAGATAAGGTTGTTCTGGCCGCCGTCGATTTTTTCGATGGTTGCCCCTTCCCAAATCTCTTTTTCGGCTAGAGGAGATTCATCGAGGTGCTTGAGGGTGTTGATAAATAAATCAGTGAGCTTGCTAGTTGACATGGGGTTTAGTCTAGAAATTTTCTGTCAGCACTTTTTCCATCGTTTCAAGTAAAAGGTCAGCATTGCCCATATCAAACGGCATCGGCGGCCGGATTTTGACCACGCTAGGGCAGGTTTCCGCAATAAAGCCCCCTAAGCCGAGTCCCGTCGACTGGATTTTTTCGATCTGTGCTTGCCCATCTGGGCGCGATCGCCCGATAAATACTGCTTCCAGCTACGCATAATTTTGAAGTGATTTTTGTGGCCGATGGAGAGATTCCGGCCGATTTTTTCTCTGCGCACCGCTAAGGTTTCTTCTTTCGGCCGTGAGATTGGGGCCACGACCTCAGCAGGCACCCGCAATATTATGGATGGGTTAGGGCTGAGGGATTGCCAGACTTTAAATCTAGGTGTTGATCCACCCAATCTTTCTTCTGGTTTTCAAAATTTTCGATATCGACCCAGCTTTCGGCACCCGTGCCACACAAGGCAATTGTTAAGATGTTAATGAGCGAACCCTGGTTTAAATAGGGTTGCCTTGGGCCTTTCAGGGTCTGAAAGTAGACTTCGATTCCGCCGATAGTTGATTTGACATGAATATTCTCCTAATTTTGACAAGAGGATATGCTCAATGGTCATTTTAAAAAAATCGAGTAAGCGATTACCCTATTTACTTCAAGCGTCGGCTGCGGTCGTCTGTGGCCAGAACGCGGCTCCAGTAGTCAAAGTCTTCAAGCACTTTGCCCGCCCCACGAGCCACACAGGTCATCGGGTCATCCGCGACCCACACCCGAATTTTGACAGAGTCTTCGATTCGATCATCCAAGCCGCGAATTTTACCGCCACCACCGGCCAGACAAATACCGGTTTCCATCAGGTCAGCCACTAGCTCAGGTGGTGTTTCATCGATGGCATCTTTCACGGTGTCGACAATGACGTTGATGCTGGGGGCCATGGCTTCACGTAGTTCAATACTGCTAATTTCAACAGATTGGGGGAGGCCATTAATCAAGTTCCGGCCGCGCAGAGTGATGGTCCGCTCTTCCGGCAGCGGGAACGCAGATCCGGCCGCAATTTTGGCCCGTTCTGCCATGCGCTCACCGATCATCAGGTTGTACTTGTTGCGGGCATAGGCCACGATGTCTTCGTCCATTTCGTCACCGGCCACACGCACAGAGCGACGAACAACGACACCTCCCATCGAAAAGATGGCTACCTCGGTTGTACCGCCACCAATATCAACAATCATGCTCCCGCGTGATTCCATGATAGGCAACCCGGCTCCAATCGCAGCCGCAACCGGCTCTTCTATCAGATAAGCTTCACGCGCACCGGCCGCAATCGCAGCGTCACGCACCGCCCGTTCCTCTACTTCAGTCACACCGGCTGGAATCCCAACTACGACGCGCGGCCGGGGAAACGGAGTCAAAAGCTGCTCATGAACCTTATTGATGAAATAATTTAGCATCGCCTCTGTAATTTCAAATTCAGAAATCACCCCGTCACGCAGGGGGCGGATAGCGATAATATCTGCTGGGGTTCGGCCGACCATCTCTTTGGCTTCTGACCCAACTGCAAGAGGTTCCCGCGTCCGTTTGCGGATCGCAACCCATGAAGGCTCGTTAATAATAATCCCCCGGTCGCGAACGCTTACCAAGGTGTTGGCTGTCCCAAGGTCAATACCAACGTCTTGGGAAAAGAGCCCCAGCAACCAGTCGAGGGGTCTAAATGAGCTTAAAAATGAAAACAACCTTTTTTCCGCCTGCCGTGTATGACAACTGTTGTCTCTGCTTCAGGAGATTAATCTCCCGTTTACAATAAAAAACGCAATAAATTGCGTTATCTCAGCGTTTTAACCCGATTCATCGGGTTTTTTGTTGTAAACATCGGATTAATCCGATGGGTTAAGCTGAACGTTGTCATCTCTGTAGATTTGAAAACCGCAGAATTATA
>JBCCSO010000379.1:0-5172 GCA_039199965.1 Chloroflexota bacterium
ATGCACTTTGTTGAAGGGTTCAGAGGCTGGGGACGAGGTCTGCGACGAGGGGTAGGTAACTGGTACGTTGACCGGCCAGCTCAGAGCCTAGCTTACCAGGCGATCAAGTACCAGCAGCGAGACGGTTGGAGCCACCGGGACGCGCTGAGACTGGCTCACCCAATCGCCCCAACAGATGCTCACAACCGGGTATTCAACTGGGTGACACAGGGGTGGGATGCTGTACCAACAGAACCGCTAACAGAAGACGCTGCGCACCAGATGCTGTGGGCGTTTGAAAAGGCAAAGCGAGCTGAAAGCCAGCAGGAAATCATCCAGCTGGTGACAGAATACGGCTTGCCTTGGGAAGCGGTGCCAACACAGTGGCTGGCAAACAAGGAAATCTGGGAAGCGCTGCTACCTAAGATGGGCTTGACAGCCATCATCCGGAACTTGGGTCGGCTAACGGCCAACGGCTTGTTGACTCAGGGGGGATGGCTGAAGTCAGACAGTGACGCTGTGCGATTTGTGGAAGGTCGATTGACTGACCCAGATCAGCTGCAGCGAGCACGCATCCACCCGATTGCGGTTCTGGCAGCGATGCTAACCTACAAGAACGGCCGAGGTGTGCGTGGCAAGCTGACATGGCAGCCGATCGGTCGATTGGTAGATGCACTAGACGACGCCTTCTACAGCTCATTCGGCAACGTGACACCTAGCAACAAGCGACTGATGCTGGCTCTGGACGTGTCAGGCTCAATGGGTTGGCCAAACTTGGCTGGCGTACCGGGCTTGTCACCACGGGTTGGCTCAGCGGCGATGGCGCTGGTTACGGCCGCAACTGAACAGAAGGTCATGATGCAAGCATTCAGCCACAAGTTCGTAAAGTTGAGCATCTCTCCGCGACAGCGGCTAGATGGGGTGCTAAAGGAAGTGGATCGTCTCAATTTCGGGGCAACCAACTGTGCGCTACCAATGGTACACGCATTGGAAAACCGAATTCCGGTAGACGCGTTTGTGATCTACACAGACTCAGAAACGTGGTACGGAGACATCCACCCTGTGCAGGCGCTGCAGGAATACCGACAGAAGATGGGCATTGGAGCAAAGTTGATTGTAGTAGGTATGGCGTCAAACGGATTCAGCATTGCTGACCCAAACGATGGCGGCATGCTTGACGTAGTTGGCTTTGATACGGCCGTGCCAAACATCATGGCGGACTTTATTCGACAATAGGGAGCCCAACACGCCATGCTGAGGGGAGGGTAATGAAGCAGCGGTTTTTTGGCCGTGCAGTGTTACCTGCCCCTCACAAATAGATCAAATCCCAAAATACCACCAAGCTTTGAATGTAAAGCAGATTACTTTTGTCCCAATGTTAAGCAGATCGCAAAATCGCCAGAACTTTCTTAAGGAAGCAAAAATATACTTCGGCGCAACATACCGAAACGTTTCGAATTGATCGTTTTACCAGTTCGCACAATATAGGAGTAAGGCTAGTGAAAAACAATTTTATAGATAATCCCCTGAAATCAATATCCAACGGCTTGTTAGCTGTAGCTACAGGATTATTGGTTCTTGGAGCATTCGCCTTTAGTGGAGGGATGACGGATCAGTTGGTAGGAGAGGAGCTTATCATAGGCAACGCTTCATATGTCCAAGTTGATACAGATTTAGTTGAAGACGAGCTTTTAACCAAACGCAGACCGCGCTCTTGGGCTAATGCTGATACAGGCTCAATTGAAGATGACCTTCTGACTAAGCGCAGACCGCGTTCTTGGGCTAATGCTGATACAGGCTCAATTGAAGATGACCTTCTGACTAAGCGCAGACCGCGTTCTTGGGCCAATGCTGATACAGGCTCAGTTGAAGATGAGCTTTTGACCAAACGTAGACCGCGTTCTTGGGCGTAAGCTAGATTTGCTTCAAGACTTGTGTGCGTAGAATCTAAGCAAACCAAATAGTCGTTAATGATAAGTTCTAAACAAATTGTCTAGGGCTTATCGTTACACCTTTTTGAAACATAGTTTTATTGCTTGCTAATATACTGCTTTCCTCATCATTTTGGCCTAACACTGAACAATAAATGCCTAGAGTCGTCCGCGTAGAGTTGGCTGTGAGGCGATTTTAATGCTAGGTATGGATGATTTATTCTTGTAAATCGCCTTGGATATTTAAATCGGTTGCCTACTTACAAAGTCTTCCCTACCTTTTCACTCAATTAGTTAAATTCTATGTGACATTTACACTAATCTGCTGGATGAGATTCTGAATAACTTGAATAGGGCATTTGTTACAATGCTACCAATCTTCATGGTTCAGGAACACCTAAATGTCTTCGAAAGAATATATTGATCAACAAAATAAATTAGCAGATCAAATATGTGGAAGCCAAACAGAGAAGGCGCTTGAAATCAGTCTGGCAACAGAGATTTTGGCAAAAAAAATCTACTACAAGACTGGGGAAGCCTTTAGTCTTAAAATCACGGCTTTCTGTCAACATTTGACCGGAGACAACTCGTCAGCACTGGTAAATGCAAAAAGAAGCTTTGAGATTTACCAAGAGTTAAACATTGCACTTGAAATGTACGAGGTTGCAAAATTACTTGGGCGCATTTACTGGCAAGTTGGAGACTATCCAAAAGCGCTCCAGTGCACAATTAATACGGTTGACTATGCACTGCAATTAGATGACTCTGATCGAGAGGCAAAGGCACGAAATAATCTATCTATTCTCTATGCAGACCAAGGGCTATCTGATAAATCTTTAGAAGAAATTCAAAAAGCGATTTCTTTGTACAGAAACAATGGGAACGTCTTCGAAGAAAATAGATCCATTCATAATTTAGCAACTATACACTTTGATTTTGGGGATCTTGAGAAGGCCTCAGAAAACGCATTAATTGCTCTTGAGTTTTTTAATAAACCCAATTCAGAAATAGAAGAATCTGAATTAGAAACTGAAAAAGCCAATGTTTTAAGTGAATTAGGAAGAATATATGCGAAAAAGCAGCAAGAAGAGCAGGCCCTTACTTACTTGAATTTGGCTTTAGCATCGTCAGTAAAGACTAAAAGTCTGAATATTCAACAGGCAATATTAGCGGACATAGGCCGAGTTTACTTAAAACAAAAAGAGCTACAAAAAGCTAAAGGCTATTTAGATCAATCGGTTGAACTATCCAACTTAATTGGTTCAAAAAAAGGACTTTCTGAATGTTACAATGCTCTTTCAGAAATTTATGAACAGATGGGAGATTATCAGTCTGCACTTCACTATCAAAAATTTTTCTTTAAGGAATACGAGTCGGTTTTTGGCGAAGAGCAAGATGAAAAGCTTCAGCAGCTTGAGGTCAAATTTCGAGTGGATTCTGTGCAGAGAGAGGCTGAGCTATTAACAGATAAAAACGAAGCATTACAGGACTTAGCAAATGAGCTGGACAATGAAGTCAATCGAAAAACGGCCGAATTGCGCATCGCTTTGAAAAACGAAAAGTCTCTCAAACGCAGTCTCGCCATCGCCCTGAATAAAGAGAAAGAGGTTAATCGCTTAAAATCAAATATTATCAATACAATCAGCCATGAATTTCGTACCCCACTTAACGCGATTATTGGGTACAGCGAATTATTAAGCGATGATTTAGCCGAAAGCGAAGATGACACTTCATTTTACATTGAAGACGTCAATAAAATCCAAAAAGCAGGGCGACACTTGCTGGGATTAATCAATGATGCGCTGGACCTTTCGAAATTAGAAGATGATAATGTTGAGTTGGAAATCACGACATTCGACATTAGTGCAACAGTTGGTCATGCGATAGAAAGCATCAATCAAGAGATGATGTCCAGCCATAACCAGCTATCAGTTAAGAATTCCTTACCCTCATCTGAGGTCACCTCAGACGAAGCAAAAGTCAAGCAAATCATCACCAACTTACTTTCAAACGCAGCCAAATTTACCCAGAATGGATTTGTAGAAATTAATATTGCGGAACGCGATGATGAATTTGTCCTGATTCAAATCAAAGACACTGGGATTGGCATCCCCACAGAGAATTTGGAACATATTTTTGAGCCATTTTTTCAGGTCGAAAGCTCTCTTTCTAGAAATTATGAGGGAAATGGAAATGGCTTGGCCATTGGCACAAATTTTGCAAGGCTGATTGGTGGACAAATTTTAGTTCAAAGCGATTTGGGAACAGGGTCTACTTTTTCGTTTATGCTGCCAAAAATAATTATCAAAGATCACTAAACAAACCATCTGGCAATGTTAACCAATAAGCTTAGTGCTTCGCCAAACTTCTTTTGTCAGGTGATGATTGCCAAGAGGCGAAGCTTTAAGTGTTTGTCCCAATTTGGAACTAGACAATACTTGTTTGGTCAAACACTAACATCTTTTTGATCATTTTGGAACTAAACCATTGTTCTTTGGAACCCTAAAAAACCCTTCAGAAATTAAAATAATCTCAAATTAAATACTTGGGATATTTTTAAATGCGAAAAAAAAATCAATCGATTGATGTTGAAGCATTAGACCAAAAAATTAAAGATGAGTTGGGGCTAGACATCTCTAAATACAATAACCCCCGTATTGTTGAAAGCTTGGTTGAGCTTTTGACCATCCCTTACTACTTGCGCTACTGGGTTATCCGGCCGATTTTTCTTTCAATTGCAGCTTATGTGCTGGGATACTACACCTTTGAGCTTACCCGGTTTGAATATGCATTTTACGGCATCCTAGGGCTGCTTTTCTTTTTAACAACCGGTTTTTTGCTTGCAATGTTGCTGCTCACCTTCAAACTGAAAAACTCTATTCTAGAAATCATCAATTTCATTTTTGATATTTTGCAATCATCAGTAGAAGATCTGCATCAAGTGGGTAGTCAAGTTAATCTGAAAAACAGCCCAGAAGTTTTGGGGCTCTTATTCACAGGCATTACGCACATCATCATCATTCCGATTTTGGCAGATCATGTGGCGGGGCAAGTGCCAGTTGTCGGCCGATTTGTGACCCGCTTCATCTCTCGTGTTTTAACCCACGTGGCCAGCACAGTATCATTTGAAAGTGTGGGCAGCGATCTAAATTTTGGTGATGCAAGCGATGAGTCTCGCATACTAGGGGCTTACGCCAACGCGATCCAATCAGTCGTAAGAGGCACCAATCGTGTGTTAAATTTCACCATGGGAATTGCTCAA
>JBCCSO010000380.1:0-5171 GCA_039199965.1 Chloroflexota bacterium
CTACATCAAGAGCTTGAAGATGTGCTCCACTACTACATTACCTATCATTTGGAGCGCCGACTTAAAACCGTCGATTTCCTGCGCCGCTTGCGCCATGAAAGCCTGTAGCGAGGTTACTGACCACTAAGTGAGATGGTAAATTCTCCGGTTGAGAAGCCAAATCCACGCACCAAAATACGATAAGCTCCTCCTTCAGATGGGAGTTGGAGATCAGCGGCCTCGGTACTGCCAGCTAGCGCATCATCTACCGGGCCGTTGGGCAAAATAGAGTTTCCGCTGTTGTCAACAACATCGATAATCGGGTCAAAGCCCTGAGTCAGTGGCGTTACGCTGATGCTGACAGCCTCACCATCGGCCGAAAATTCAAATGCGATTGGCCCAGACGCTGTGCTTGTGGTCACTGACTCACCCAGTGCGATTGGCCGTGTGCTTGTGGTAGTTGATGCTAAATTTTGAACCTCTTGCTCCAGCTCAACAATCTCGTCAGCCGTCAGCCCATATGTATCTGGATTGACGGTGTACGTATCAGACAGGAGCTGCACACTGCCTAGAATATTGTCCGCCGTTGTTTCAAACTTCGGCATCTGATCATTGTCAATGATTGCCAGACCCACAACATAGTTGTCTCCACGTGCCAGCGAAATAGCCTTCACGGTGTATGTTTGCTCACTTATTTGCAAGCTATAAACTCCTTTTGCACCGCTACTTCCAAATTGGCTATGCCCATTGTCCAGTGTGACCTTCAAGGGTGAGATATTAGGAGCAATGGTTGAAAGGATGTTGCTTTGTAGAAATTCTAGCCGCTCTTGGGCACTGCCGGAAAATTCGCTAGCTGATCCTGCCAGTAAAATCACAATCGGTCGGTCGCCCAACGCCCCTCCCTGCTGCAAAATTTGGGGGTCATTGGTCACAACAGCTTGTCCAAAATACTCAGCAACCAGCCAGTCTTGAGGATAGTAAAAACCGTATCCAGACTGACTAATATAGCTTGAGAAGCTCTCAAACCCTTCTGGCTGCACCAAACTGCTTGTAGCTTGGTTAGATGAATTGGTATCGACCTCAGTCTCTGGGTCAGGCTGCTGTTCAGGTTCCGATTCGTCAGAATTAGGTTCAGGGGTCTCAGCCGATGGTGGTGAAGCTGGCAATGTGCTGGTTGGAATAATGTTTGGGTTGCTTTCGGGTGCTTGCTCAACCTCTTGAATTCCGGCCGAATTTTCAATTGGAGGAGACCCAAAATTGTTTGAGTTATTAGGTGGCTCTAGAAAAATTTCATCCAGAAACTGACAGGCAAAGGCCGGAATAATAAGTAGAAAAAACAGGAGATACGTGTATTTATTTCGCTTCATAGATGAAAAATGAGGTATTGATGACTATTTTCAGCATTACCCTCGTCATTCTTGTGGGGAGGTCTGGTGCCTATTATAATGACCTTCTGTTTCAGAGATGCCTTTGTTCGGCAGAATTGTATAGCCCAATGTATTCATTCATCATAATGAACTTGACCAAATTATTTGCATTACGGTCAAGTTGCCCCTCTGCACAAAACATGCCTGCCATTATCAGTCCAACTGTTCAGAAGCATCAGATCAGTTAATTAAAACGTGCTGTGTATTTTGTAAAATCAACACGCAATCGCTTTGTGTTAAGTAGATCACAACATCTTCTCAAAAGACCTGACAGGTTTTAATTGAGTTGTCACCAGAGATAGTATTTGGGAAACCTGTCAGGTCTAAAATCAAAAACTTTCTGAAATCTACTTAAAGGTAACCAAGTAGAAAATCTGCTGAATAAACACGAAAATTATCAAAGTATCCCTTTGCTTTTTAGCTAATTTGTGATGGCACTGTTTAGATAATTAAAAGTTGATGGGTATCATAAATTATCTTACAGTTGACTCACAGAGTCAGATTAAACTGTGAACATACTAGTAAATACTCAACGTACACTATCGGCAGAGCAGTCGATCAACTTATGGATTTTTTAAATGACAATCAAAAGCATTCTGTGGACGTCAATGCTTCTTCCACCCACACTTACGATACGATTTATGCCGATCAAAGCGTACAAAGCCACGACCAAACCGCATCAAGCTCAATATTAATCAAAGAAATCTTAGAGACGCTGCTTTTCACTTTTTTCGTGATATGGCTTGTCAAATCAGCCTCACAAAACTTCAGGATTGAGGGTGCTAGCATGGAGCCAACCCTCCAAGAGGGTCAGTATTTGATTGTAAATAGACTTTCTTACTTTCTAGATGAACCAAAGCGTGGGGATATCATCGTTCTGCATTTTCCAAATGATCGTAGCCGTGACTTTATTAAGCGTATTGCGGGATTACCAGGTGATACGGTTTCGATTTCAAATGGAGAGGTACGTGTTAATGATGTGCTGATTGATGAACCGTATATCAAAGACCCATCTCCAAACAACCAGACGTGGGTAGTTACAGAGGATCACTATTTTGTGATGGGTGACAATCGTAGAAATTCTAGCGATTCAAGAAGTTGGTCATTCCTGCCAGAGGAAGACATTATCGGCGAAGCGTGGGTGGTGTACTGGCCACCCAAGGATTGGCAGCTTGTTCCACACTATGAGCACACCGGAATTCCAGATCCGCCAAGCCCTTAGGCAAGCAAAACAGATATTTCCTGCAAATCGTATGTTGATTCACAACTGAAGACAAAACCGCCAGAAATGTATCTAAATTTAGACAGGCACAGATAGCTGCATCAGATTCAGCATATATGAGCATATAGTTAAATAGTCATTTTGCGTTGATTCTGCGTAACAATGAAACAAATTTCACATTGAGTGTAAGACAGTATTGCTATACTTTTGTAATCTGAACCGCTCTGTGAATCTGCCTACCAAAAGCTAAGAGCGAAAAATCTAGCAAAAACTCTAGGGGATTAACGTGGCACATATTTTTGTTGTAGACGATGATGAACAATTGCTCCGAATGGTCGGTCTTATGTTGGAGCGAGGCGGACACACAGCCACATTAGTGAGCAATCCAATTGAATCGCTTGAGATGATGCGTGACGAGCCGCCTGATCTAGCCATACTAGACGTGATGATGCCCGGTATGAACGGTCTTGAGCTGTGCCGCGAGCTCCGTCAGGACCCAGCAACCCATCATGTTCCAATTATTATTCTGACAGCGCGTGGACCAATCGAAGATCGAAATGAAGCGCTTGAAATTGGGGCTGATAATTACATCAATAAGCCAGTTACGTCGATGGAATTGTTAAATCACGTTGATCATCTATTAAAAAATCCCCCTCAGAGAACTGCCCCTCCCTCTCAAGTCTCTCAAGTCATTGAAGAAGCGGATGAGGATGTGCCCGAAATTGAACCGGAATATATCGATGAAACCAGCATGTCTTTTGCTGTATATGGCTTCACCGGCGGATGCGGTCGCACTACAATGGCGGTAAATCTTGTCTCTCAGCTACAGCATCAGTATCCCGGAGAAGTGTGCTTGGTCGACCTTACTTCATCTGGAAGTCAAGCTGCTATGCATTTTCGGCTCCAGCCGCGCAAAACATGGGAAGGTCTGATGGCTTCCGATTCTGACTTAGCTGTCTATGAGTTGCTGATTGAACACGAAAGTGGTCTGCGCGTTTTAGCGGCCCCGATTATGCCAGTTCTTTCGACGACGCTTGGGTTAAGGTTAGCACAGCAGATTTTTGAGGAGCTAACCAGCGAGTTTCGATTTGTGGTGTTTGACCTGCCGTCTGTAGCGACCTCCGCAACCAATTACATTTTGGAAAATGTGGACATTGGCCTGCATATGATCCGGCCTGAGGTAATGTCTGTTCAGACGGCCGTCCGTACGATGCGCTGGCTGAGCACAAAAGGACCGACCATCAACAAGAATATTCTGGTGTTGAATCAAACAGCGGTTGAAGCTCAACTGAATCAGACCATTGTCAAACGTGGTTTAGGCACTGAAATTGATTATGCTATCAGCCATGACAGTGGTCAATCAAAAGCGCTAGTTCAAGGCAGCCCGCTATCTCTAAAAATTGGGCAAGAGCCAACCACGCCTATCCAGATAGCAATGGCTCAGATGGTTGACAATCTGCTTGCTCCAATTCCGGCCGAAGCCTAAACTAAGGTCTGAAGAGAAGATCACTGTCTTATCTATGACCTGATTGGATGTAATCTTCTTTGTAGTTGTGCAAGAACGGAAGAAAAAATTGGACACTTGTTTGATTTCCGTTCCCAAGCCGGAAATATGAGTATCCAGCCAGAACTTTGCCCCAAAATACGCCAGCTTGAATTTCAGCCAATGACCCACGAGGGGGAGCAAGTTTGGCTAGTTCGGGACCCTAATGAAATCACCACAGCCCAGTTAATCTTGCCACCTGTCTTGGCTCAGATGACCGTCTACTGTGATGGCCTGCACGACATTCCTGAGATTTATGCAGCCCTTGAAAAGGATATTGGTGGAAAAATTCCAGCAGGTGTTCTGGAGGACGCGATCCGCGCACTGGATGAAGCGTATATGCTCGAAAATGCACGTTTTCATGAACAGCAGCAGTCAACGCTGGCCGCATTCCAGAATATCAACTATCGGCCGATGACGCTCGCTGGCTTGACCTATAGCGGTAATTTAGATGAACTGAATGCTCAGTTTGAGGCGTACGGTGCCAATGACGACCCAGCCGATGCTAAAGAGTGGGAAGGGTGGTCCGGCCGAGGGATTGTCTCCCCCCATATCGACTACCAACGTGGGGGTGAGGTGTATGCCAAAACATGGGCCAGAAGCAAGCAGGCTGTAGCTAATGCAGATTTAGTGCTCATGTTTGCAACAGACCACAGAGGTGGCTTGGGCAGCCTGACGCTAACTGAAAAGCCATATGAAACCCCCTATGGCATTTTGCCCACAGATGTTGATTTGGTTCGTAAACTGGCACAAGCTATTGGAAAAAAAGATGCATTTCGGCTTGAGCTGAATCATCGGAAAGAGCATTCAGTCGAATTGTCGGCCGTGTGGCTCCACCATGTGATCCATCAGGTTCGCCCTGACAACCCACCGCCGTTGGTGCCGCTGTTAATCGGCTCGTTTCATCACTTTGTCATGGGGAGTGGCCATCCCTCAAAAGAGGCCAAGATGGTCAATTTGATCCAAACGCTGAAAAAAGAGACGGCCGGCAAGCGGGTTC
>JBCCSO010000381.1:0-5171 GCA_039199965.1 Chloroflexota bacterium
ACGGTCGGCCGGTTTAGAGCATCGAACGCTAGGGTTTTCATGTTAAACCACTGTTTACTAACTCCGGGAACATTTAGAACAACCCGCTGGTTCTCGAGACGTCCCTTAATGTCATACTCATATTGAGTAAATGACGATAGACCAGATCCGTAATTTACTCTCGCTAGTTTACCAATTCCTTTTACACCTGTATCGTACTCATAGGTGGCTAGATTACCACTGTGGTTAGCTGCAGGTTCATTGTTGGGGCACGAGGATGAAGTTGTGGTTGACTTTGTCGTCATACGATTCAAGCCATCATAATAAAAACACAATCGGTTGTTCTCAGCATCTGTTTGAGTAACTAAATTGCTTGCAGCATCGTATCCGTAGTTCCATATGCCCATATCTGGGTCATTCATTTGGATTTTCCGGCCATGGACATCATAACCCATTGTTGTTGTGGTTAAAGTTGTACCACTGCTATTTTTGCGGAGGACTGTTGTTAAGTTCCCCAGATCGTCATAATGGTAACGGGCATCTGTATAGGTGGAACCGTTACTATTATGCTCACGCACCATTGAAAGTTGGCCCAATACGTTAGTCAGGTAGCTCGTTTGATGCCCTTCAGCATCTGTGTTTACCTGCTTAGCAAAGCGATTTAATCCATTAATCGTTGGTGCCGTCGCCACACTGTTTAGCGTGGTTGTGGTGCTGTTATCAGCTAAAATTACCCGAGTATCGGCCGGATGCTTCAGTGTATCAGTAGCTTTTGTATATCCGTAAACGGTTTTGGTTCCCAACCAATTAACAGATTCATTTGTGCCGGTTACATATTCGTAGTAGTTATCAATGTAAGTCGAGTTATGACCAATTGCGTTTGCTCCTTCAATTCTAAACTGGGGCTTCCAGTCATCGGTGTTGTAGCTACTGCTCGCGTTAAGCGTTACCTCTCCAGTGACGGATGGGTTGTCTTTCTGGGTAATTTTAATTGTAAAATTTGAACCCGAACGCTTTATTTCAGCATGGTACCATTTAGAATACCGATCATCTCCAACAGTTAGATCATCCTCAGTTAAGTGATCCTCCCAATTCAAGATCGCTACTTCAGCAGGATTGTTCCCATCTTGCTCAAACAATCCAACATTAATTTGAGAAGAATTCTCTCGAACACGAATGAAAACCGCCCGATATTTATTACTCCCCGTTCCGTTCCACGTTCCACGAACCACCTGATAGGCTACACGTCCGTTGCCACCCATATTACGCGCAGCAAAATCAAAGCCCCAGACGTCATCGCCTGAGCGGCCTGCCGTGTCAGGATTGTTTCGAGTGATAACTCCTACCTCTCCAAAACTCATATCGGCTGTCAGGAAGCTTTGAGACATACTGACATTCATATTGGACCCTTTACTCCACTCAGTCGAATCTAAGCTCGAGTCTCCGAAACTATCTCGGTAACCGGCCAATTTGAAGCTATCAGTACTGGCCACATAGCTGTAGAAGCGGTCTTCCACAGCGCTTGGTTTTTGGACCGGAATGGTTTGACGCGCAATCTGACCTAGCTCATCATAACCCGTGAGAGACAGGAGGTTCTGAGACGACGTTCCCACAAGCGCGCCCTGTTGTTCGCTCATGAAAGGACGCCCCAATCCATCATAGTACTGGATTGCTGTAGGAGCTAAACCATCCCGCGTTTCTGTTTTAACTTGGAATGGGACTTCAAAATCGTAGTAGGTCTGGGTCACAGCCGCCGTACTGCTGTCGTTTGGTGTGTACGTTTTAATGAGGCGACCATGAACGTCATACTCATACTTGGTAACCAAGTTGTTGGGGTCTGAAACCTGATGCAGTAAACCGGCTAGGCCACCATTGTTGTCGCCAGAATTCTGGTTGTTACATTGGGTGCCGGGGAAGCCATAAACCTTAAAAAAGGTGCAGCTATTGTTCGCCAATACCTTTACCCGCACTGGGTAGAGCCCGTATTGAGTGTCGTAAGCGATTTCTGTACGATTTTGCTTGGGATCAATGGTGGCTTTGACATTACCGCGAGAGTTGTACTCTGTTTTTGTCGTAATAAATGAGCTTCCCATACCAGAAGAAACTGAGGTCGGAGTTACCCGATCTGACCCATCTGTGTTGTACAAGTATTTTGTTTCTGTTAACAGGGTCCCATTTTTGTCTTTGGTCTGCTGCTTGTCAACGCGGCTGACCCAGAACAAGTTATTGTTTGTTTTCGGACTCAAGTACAAAGTTGTTTGTGTCTGGTAAAGCTGATACCCAGAACCATTGTGGGTATATGTTTTCACATCCTTTAGATTCCCATACCCGTTGGTTGTGGTGTCATAGGTATGGTTTATTCTGCTCTTCATATTGGTTGCAGAACCAATGGTGTACTGAGTTGTGTCTACCACATTGATCGGTCGGAACTTAGTGCCATAAATAGAATAATCATGATAGGTTGTGTCAACTTCTTGGAACCTCTGAAGAGCACCATTATTCCCTGAGCTATATGAAACGACCTTGCTTGGCTGACCAAACCCTACGCTCCCTTGGTTATAGGTCGTTACGGTCCTCTGTAGAATACGCTCAGAATTGGGTGTAGAGCCAAATTCAAGGACATCAGTCGTCACTGTGTTAAACCCAGCTAGGACCCCATATTCTGGACGATCAGAGTCTTCAACATGAGGACAGCGATAGGCGGCATTCTCCTGCACGTAGCAGCGACCGCTGCGTGCGTATTTTGTTTTACTTAGATGCCCGGCCCCATCGTTAACGCGCATTTCCGTGACATACCAGCTATTGCCAAAGTTCGGAAATTCTGTAGGGCCACTCCCAGTATCACGATACTGACCAGCTCCAGAATCATTTTCCCGACCATCTGATGTGTAATCAAACTCAAGGACGGCACCATACCCATTCTCAACCCGTTTGAGCCGATAGTAGCTGAAGCAAGTGCCATTAATACGGACCCCACTGCTGTTCTGTACCGGCTTGTCAAAGTTACTCTTTATTTCATATTCAAATCGCTGGGTAGGGAGCTCTTGCCAAGCGCCACCGCTCGTGTTTCTCCCTTTTTCTGTAATTGCCCAAAGAGCCTTTGTACTTGTAAGAACCGGATCTGTTAATCTTCTGGTGCACTCATTGGCATAGGTATAGGTCACCGTATGTATATCATAGCGACGGGTGGCGTAGTTCCGGTTTTTCCGATCATGAATAACCTCAATGGCTTCTAGCTGAGGTTTGTTAGCTACGTAAAGAAATTTTATTTCTGTCCCTGCATTATTGATGTTCAGATGGCCCATGTGTGTGAATGGTCCAGCGACAGGGTGGCTCCATGTTGTTTGATCAAAGTTATAATAAATGTTAGTTACACGGCTTGCTTTGGTAATCAGGCTGGTGCCACCCACGTCTGTTTGATCTGTCTCGATGCTGTTGTTTCTTTTGTAGGCGATCATGTTTCCATATGCATCAGTGGCTGTATCGACGTGCCATTCTAGGTCAAATTCTTGTTCTAGATTTTGGTTTGTCGTTCCACAGAAGCATTTCAGTTGATACGTTGTACGCGCCCAATCCCAACGGCCTAAACGATAAGATTTCCCATCAGGTAGTTGGATAATCCAGTAGATGGGCGTATCTGCAGTACCTCCTATAACACCCAGCTTGCTATCATCTCCAAACCGAAGAGCACGAACACTAGGATGGTCTTTAAGCACATAGACATCTGCGTACTGAGAATTGATAAACCCTGAAGTTGTTTGCCCTACATTCAGCGTTTCAGTTCCTTTGCGCACCAGCTCATATCCAGTCCCGTTCATTACTAGCCGATATTTCTGTGGCTTGCGAGATCGATTCTCACCCGTTAATTCTACACCTGTCCTAACAACGGCGATCTCGTTTAATGACCAACCTGCCGCAACCGTCCCGCTACTCACAGTTCGGATTGCCCCGTTTATTGCACTACTGGAGTAAGATAGGTTAACCATTGGCTGCATCCCATTGTGTCCGGGCGGCACTTCAATCGAATAGTTGTAGTTAGCTGCTCCATTAAAGCCGCTCGCACTGGGCAGATCCCAGTGTAAGGCCCAGCCCTCTGGCCGCCATCCGGCGGTCCAATCCGAAAAGTGTGTCACATCAGCTGAAATAAGTCCCAGTCTATCATGGGTTTTAATTGGGACATCAATCAGCTCGTTTGGATTATATGGGTTCCGGTAGGCAATAAAGAAAGTTCCTCCCATTTCTTCCAAGTCAATTCCAAATTCACGAACATCTACACCAATTCGGACTCGCTGTTCAAAGTTGTGATGCACCTTGCCATTTAGAGGATTGACTATTTCGACTTGGAAGTCATGAAAGACGTGGATTTTGTCCGCTTTTAGTTTCTCATCATTTTCACTTTCTTCATTTTGTATCGGAATAGATTTCTTCTTTGTATGTTCAAACTCCAAAGTAAGCGTTTCTGTAAATGTTCCTGATTCAACTAAAAAGACCAAGTCGTCTGAGGTAGCAAACGTATCTTCAGACGGTGAGATTTCAACAGCACCCTTTTTGTCATCTTTTTCTTTTTTGAGTTTCTTGTTTTTTGCGTTTGAAGGAGCAAAATCCTCTAATGAATCTGCTTCAGCTGATGGTTGATGCCTCATGGGAGGAGGGTCTTTTTTGGGCTCTTTCGGCTTTTCAGATTCTTCTGATTTTTCTGATTTTTCTTTGTCACTTTGAGTAACGCTGGGGGGTTGGTTATTGCTGTCTTCACCTTCTTGTGCAGGTGCTGCGGATGAATTGGCAAGTAAAACGATTCCCAAAAAAACGAACAGGAAAACAGCACGACCGCGGGAAGGCTTAAGTGATCCAAAGATAGACATAGTATGATCCTTCAATGTAGATTAGATAGAGGCATGTGAGGTTCCTCTGAAACTGCATGCTGTAGATGGCTTTTAGCGATTTATTTAATTCAAACGAATGTGATGATGTTTAAGGCAGTTTGGTGGTTTAGGTTCCGTCAAGCAAACCATGCGTTTAGTGCAATGATGGTGAAAGACTTGTTTAAAATCTTCATTATATATTCCTTTTTTGACAAGAATATATTTTCTGATCGTCTAATGCTTCTGCAGTCTTAAGCTAGATAAAAATTTAGATGACGACTTAGGCTCTAGCATAATCATTTTTTCAATCTGCGCAAGTTTAAAAATTTG
>JBCCSO010000382.1:0-5153 GCA_039199965.1 Chloroflexota bacterium
TTTTCATTTTCTAAAATGTTAATTGTCATAATTTTTCTCATTAAAGCCCTCAATGGAATGATTGTTCATTCCAATAAGAGCAATTTTTTTATCTCGAACGAGCCCAGCTCACTAGCTTCATGATGAGTAAGACTAAAATGGCAGCAATGGAAATGAATCCAAAGCCATTTTTCAGAACAATCATCACTTGTGTAAACCCATCTACCGCAGCAATTGGGCTATCTATGGTGCGCAGAATGATGAAAACACCTAAGTTTTCGAGCCAGTCAAACGCGGTTGCCAAAACACCCACCCATGGCAGCATCTGCCATCTTGAATCAGGAGCAAACAGTGTCTTACACGCCCATGCGATGATTGATGCGAACATCAGCCCGGCCGTTAACGGATAAAAGATATCCAGTGGCTGAATGACGCGTTGGTACAGTTCAATCGCGTCGGCTGGGTAGGTCTGAGCAATAGCGTACAGACTTTGACCCACTAAATTGGGAAGCTCGAGAAGCCCTATCCCACCCGTCAGTTCTTCAAAGCGAGTCACCTGCGGCAAGATGAGTGAGTTCCCAATGATAAACAATACAATCGCGATCAAAATCGCAGGCCAACGGCCGATCATTTCAAACAAGCTTTTGCTTTTACTAAACATGTTTCCTCGAATTACAGTACTGGACTGAATATTCATTCCAATCCAGTTAAAAAATAAGCAGTGCCATAAAACACTGCACTGTTAATTTAGTTCAGTTTGACTGAATCCCAAAAATTATTGATCACAAACTCAATTGATGCGGCATCCAACTCATGAATGCCTGCAATATGATTTTTAACCACGGCGCCAAATGCCCCTCCTACCATCGGTAAAAACAGTTCGAGCGGGATGTCTTTAATTGCTCCCTCCTCTCTTGCTTGAAAAAACATCTCTTCAATTGGCACCCATAAGGTTGCATTTTCATCTCTTAGAGCAGGAGTATAGTAAGGTGACACCATCAAGCGCTCGCCAAACATAAATTCTTTGGGATGAGCAATAAAATATTGACACATTGTGCGCCAAATGTGAAAGAACCTTTCCTGATAAGTGCCACTGGATGGATAGTTACTAACGATGTGCTGCTTCAATCTTCTGCGACTGCGCAAATAAATTTCTTCAAGCAGCACATCCTTACTTTCAAAGTAATTGTAGATTGTCCCCATGCCGGTGTTTGCCTTCTTGGCAATTTTAGACATGGCGGTCGCCTGAATGTCATGATCAACAAACAGATCAAGGGCAGCATCAAGAATTGTGTCTTGTTTAGATAGTGAGGTCATAAATAAGAATTGGACTGAATGTTCATTCCATTTTATCAAACAAAAAGGGATGGTCAATACCCAAATTCTAATTGTGTCCCCTGCGCGCAGCTCTACAAATCGGCTGCTGACAAAATTGAGCGGGCTTTGACCCCAGCCTGCCCCACGCGCGACGTCACCCGGCCGATCCCAACCAGCGTGCGTGATTTCACCTCATCCGTCACGCTGCGCGCTGTGTGAATGGTGACTTTCATGTGGTTAAGCGCTTCTGTTGATAGTTCAGCCACGGCCGATTCATTGCGTACCAGCACCCCAATGCCCAGCTGCTCAATAGCGTCGAACAGCCACACAAACCGAATAATGGCATTGTAGTCTGTGCGCAACTTATCAAGGGAGAAGCCGTCTAAAAGCAGAATCATCCCATCTCCAAGCTGCCCACCTAGGGTGTCCTGCATGGTTTTGGTCAAAAACGTAAACCACTGCGTTTCATGCATCGGTGCGGCTACGGCCGCGCGGAAGTCAATCAGAAGGGCACCAAACCCGTCATATTTAAGCGCTTTGTACGCCAGTCGCTCATGCTCTTGCGCTGGCTGTTCAGACACGCTGTCAAACAGCTTCCAGAACGGCTCATTGGGATTCACAACCGCATCTGTTGGATCACCACGGCGCAAATCCTCCCCCTCAAAGCGATAAATTTTGGGCTGAAGCTCTTCGTTATCAAGCTGCGGAAAGTCATACTGATTAGAGGTCGCCACAACCAAAAGGTTGCGTGCGGTCATATCTGGCAAAGTGGGCGAGTAGCCAGCAATCTCGACCTCATCTGCAAAAACAACTCGCATAGGGGCTAGGCTTTCATCAATAAACTCTTTGAGCATCTCCCGGTCAAATCGATGCTGAGCAAGGTCCCACGAATAAAAGTGGAACAGTTCAGACCACTTGCGCACAGAAAGCAGCGATACAGACGAGCCATTAAATTTGCGCTTGGGTACGAAAAAGGTCCGGCCGAATACGTTTGTCATTTGTTCGTCTATTAAGTCTGGCAGCCCAACCTTCTCACGGAGTACAGCATCTAGCACGTTTAAAAATGTTGTTTTTCCCGTTCCCGGCACGCCGCAAATAATGATGGGTGAGAAGAACGGCAGGTCATTATTCTCTTCGGCCGTGTTGCTGCGCAACCAGTTCAGAACATTCAGCCATGAGCGCTGCTGCTCGGCTTTCAGCTCAGCTTCGGTTGGCTCCGGCTCTTCGTCCGAGCTTTCGCCTTTATCCTCTGCGGCCTCATCTTCAATCGCAAACGCCTCTTCATCAGGGGGCTCTTCAAGTTTCAAAAACTGCGCGATCCTGAAAACAATTTCGCGATGGTCGTCTCCTAGCTTGGTTAGATCAAGCCCGGCATCGGCCGCCTTTTCAAGGACCCCGTCCCAAATTTGAGTCTCGAGCTCTTTAGCAGAAAATTGCTGAAATGTTGATTGCTGAATGTCTGACATGAGCTGAATTTTATCTGAAAATTAGAGCCCATAATTTGTGCAAACAGTTTTCTGTTATTTGAGTCATTGAGAAACCTTATAGTCATGCCACGCACGCTCACAAGCGTATAGAATAGGATCGTTTTCAAAAAACAGTCATACTTGCATACTTAGTACTTTCGCTTTTGGCGTTTGCAAAGTGATGATAACTCACTTCAATAGGCTCAGCGCTCTTTGCGAGCACAAGTCCTAATACTAAAAATTTTGAAACCGACTGTGAAGCGACTGAATGAATCCAAATTGGATAACCTAAGTTCATGAGCCGCTTCACGCAACTCCCACACTGGCTAACACAGGCAGAGAATCCCATGGCAAAACCTAAATTTCGTAAAGACAAGTTCACCAACAATCCGGAAGAAGCCGCAAGATTTTTACTGGATGAAGCACTTGAAGCCCTGCCACCCGTGACCGACCAATTTCTCCAAAGTCAGTTTATTTCTCTGCACCGCACCATTGGGGCTGAAAAGTTGATCAGAGGCAATCTAAAAAAGCTCAAGCCGTTTGTGCAGTCGAATTTAAAAGCGATGAGCGAAGAAAGCGACTTTTCTCAGTTCAAGGTTGGATTGCACAATAAAGGGGCCCAAGTAACCGTCATCCGGACAAATAGTTTTAAATCGCTAAAGATTTGGAAAACGGAGTCAGATCTGGCGGCCTGTGGAGACCCATCATTCGAAATTGAGGAGAAAAAGTGGTGGCAAGTTTGGTGATCCGTGGCAAGCTGTAAAAGATCAAGAAGCATGCTCTTTCCTTGGGAGACGCACCAACTACAAAAGCCACCACTTCCACAAAGATCAAATGGCCGTTAGCCACGCCAACTGACTCGCAGCATCTACTTATCCGCAATCAAGCGCAGCGCAACGCGACGCCCCATCTTTTGCCCAAAAGCCAAGCTAAACCACACTTTTGCCAAGTTATCTATCGTTTCAATCTGGTCATTGCCGCCGATATAAACCGGTTGCAAGCCCACATCCGCCACAAGCTTTTCGGCCGTTTCCCGACTTTCGGCCGGACCGCAGAAAAACAGGCTAGCCTGTTCACCACCCACAATCGGATTGGCAAACATTTCCCAGCCTAACGTGTTGAAGGCACGCACAACTTGCGCTTCTGGGGCAACATTGTGGATGGCATTGAGATCATGCAGAGCATCTTGTCCCATCCGATTGGTTGCGTCAATGACAAGTTTCCCATCCAGAGATGTACCGTGATCAGCCAAAAACTGATCTAGAGCCATTCCCGGAATCGCCAGCAGAACTGCATCACTGGTAACCAATGCCTCAGCGATTGGTTTGGCCTGTGCCCGGCCGTCTGCTTCAGCCAGCCGCTGCTCAACCCGCTCGTTCATCTCGCGAATGCCATAGATTACACGATGGCCTGATTGGACCCATTTTGTCCCAATCGCTCCCCCTACATTTCCCGAACCGATAATTGCTATATTCATGATCATAAATAGGCACCGGGCCGTTTAACCCAAAGCCTTATCAAATAAAAATTTTAAACGCCAAGTGCTTCAATCACCAAGCGGGCTGCGGCCGCGCCTGAGTATTGCTGTTGTCCCGTGATCAAATTCCCATCACGTACCGCATGGGCCTTGAATGCCCCATTGACAATAAAGTTAGATTCTTCAATCTTGCGTGCTTCTTCTTCAATCCAGAACGGCTGGATCTTTTTGCCCACAAACGCATCTGCAAATTCTTCTTCAGCGTTGGCGAAACCTGTCCACGTTTTCCCCTTCACCAGCAACTCTCCGTTGGACAGTGTGGTTTTGAGCAAAACGTTAGTCGCGTGACAGACAACGGCCGTGACCTTGCCCGCTTCGTACGCCCGGGCCACAAATTCATGCACCCGCTCATCTATGAAAAAAGTTTTCATCGGGGCCTGACCACCAACCAAAAAGACCGCATCGTAATCATCTACGTTAACGTCTGCTAGCTTGGCTGTATGCTCAACCAAAGCCGCGTGATCTGGCGAACTGATAAAACCAAGGCTGAGTAGGTCTGAGGCTGAGTATTTGCTCTCATCACGCGGGTCACTCCATGAGTCACCTTGCAGGGCACCACCTTCTGGACTGGCGATAGTCACTTCATACCCGTTTTCAATAAATTCCCAATAGGGATGGGTCAGCTCTGCCCACCAAAAGCCGATCGACCAGCCTGTAATATCAGAAACGGCCGGATTAGAGGCCAACATTAAAACTTTTTTCGGTTGTTCTGGGTTTAAAATATCAATTGAGCCACTCATGTCTCAACACTCCTTTATGCTTAAAAAATTAGACTTTACAGCGAACAAAAAGCAGTGTAGTCTTTCAGAAACTTTCAAACAAGTATGCACTTTTTTGTAATATACTACCCAAAA
>JBCCSO010000383.1:0-5139 GCA_039199965.1 Chloroflexota bacterium
GACTGGGTCAACGCAGATGTTCTGATCCCATACATTGATGAAACGTTTCGTGACTTTTTGGTTCGCGGAGAGCGGGTTGGCGGACCGCAAAGCTTTCCACACGGACACCGGCCGTGGATGCATCCTGAGGGGTACCGGCGCGCTGATTTAGAGCCCTCCATGGGGCTCTCTGCCGGGGCTGACTACGAAATGATGAAGCGGGAGCTGCTTGATAAATTTGATCTGGATTTTGCCATCTTAACGGGCGAGGAAATCATTGATATTTCCACGATCGCCAATCCCTACTACGCGTCAGCGATGGCGAGAGCAAATAACGAGTACACCATCGAACAGTGGTTGTCACAGGACAAACGGCTCAAAGGCTCAATAGCCATCGCGCCGCAAGATCCGGTTGGGGCCGCAGCTGAAATTCGCCGCTTAGGAGACCATCCAGACATGGTTCAAGTAATGGTCAGCTCAGGTGCCCGTCGGCCGTACGGCGATCCGTTTTACGATCCAATTTGGGAAGCCGCGGCCGAAGTTGGTGTTCCTATCGGGATGCATTTAGGCGGTAACGGAGGAGTAAATGCCGAGATGAGCTTCGCCATGCCCCCCACCTTTTACTACGAACATCACGCCCTGCTGTGCCAATCTGCCATGAGCCACGTGGCCAGTTTGATTCTGAACGGTGTTTTTGAAAAATGGCCCACCCTGCAGTTTGTCATCATCGAGTGCGGTATTGCGTGGCTGCCGCCCGTCATGTGGCGCTTAGACTCCGGCTGGAAGGCGCTGCGCAAAGAAACACCTTGGCTCAAGCGGCTCCCCAGCGAATACGCGCGTGACCATCTCAGATTTACCACGCAGCCGCTAGAGCAGCCGGACAAAAAAGAGCATCTTTGGGCGATGCTTGAAGCGATGGATGGCAAAAATACACTGATGTTTGCGTCTGACTATCCCCATTGGGACTATGACGATCCGTATCAAGTCGCCATCCCGCGAGAATGGAGAGAGAACGTTTTTGATCTGAACATTCGCAAGGTATACAAGAAGCTGCCCCAAAAGTAGAAGATTGATGAAATGAAAGTTGATGAGATGAAGAGGTCTCTTGTCAACTTCCATCTCATCATCCCATCAAAAAACATGGCAAAAACAAGAAGAACAGTCAGGGTAGGTAAAGCGAATTTGAATCCGGGCGAGAAGCGGATTGTTGAGGTCAACGGCCGTTCTATCGGCGTGTTCAACGTGGGCGGGGATTATTTTGCGCTCAACAATCGCTGCCCGCATATGGGTGGTGCGCTGTGTGAGGGGCCGGTGACCGGTACAACGCTGCCAACTGATCAAATTGAGTTTAACTACGGCCGACGAGACGAACTGGTGCGCTGCGGTTGGCATGGGTGGGAATTTGAGATTAAAACCGGCCGGTGCACGGTTGACCCCAGAATGCGCGCAAAGTCCTATCAAATCACAGTTGAATCAGATGAGCTGATTCTGCACCTCTGACTAGCAGATGTCATTTGACAAGAAATACCCATCTGTGGCGGATATGGCGGCCGGGGCGGCTAGGCGCATGCCCAAATTTGTACATGACTATTTGATCGGGGGAATTGGGGCAGAGTCATGCGTCCAGCGCAATCGAGACGCCTTGAACACTGTTCAGCTCATGCCTCGCTATCTGCAAGATGCACAGCACCCAGACATTACCACCACAATTTTGGGGCAAACGTTTGATGCGCCGTTTGGAGTTGCTCCTCTGGGCCTATCCGGCCTGATGTGGCCCAACTTGGAACATATTTTGGCCGCCTCTGCCAAACAGCATAATCTGCCCTATACCCTCAGCACATACGCCTGCGTCAGCCTTGAAAACATCCGCCACAGCAGAGGGAAAAACACGTGGTTCCAGTATTATCCGTCCGACACACCTGAAATTGAGCAGGATTTACTAGATCGCTGCAAAAAAGCGGGGTACAAAACTATCGTTCTGACGGTTGATATTCCGGTTGAAACTCGACGAGACCGTGACATCAAAAACGGCCTTTCGGTGCCACCAGATTTTCTGAATCTGCGCACGCTGTGGCAAATGATGACCCATCCAGCTTGGTCACTAACGATGCTGCGCTATGGCGTGCCTCATTTTGAGACGCTGACCCGCTATTTTGATCGGCAAGACATTCAGGCGCAGGCTGCTTGGATCTCAAAACACATGAAGGGACACATCACGGCCGCGCGGTTTAAAGATATTCGGGCGGCGTGGAGCGGAAACATTATTGTGAAAGGGGTGTTGGATATTGGGGAAGCGGAAACCTATATGAATTTAGGGGCGGATGGCATTCAGGTCAGCAATCACGGGGGCCGACAGTTTGACGCGGCTCCTACACCGGTAGATATGCTACCCACTATGCGTCAGGCACTAGGGCCAGACACACTCATTTTAGCCGATGGCGGTGTACGCACAGGGCTAGACATAGCGCGCATGATGGCGTTAGGGGCCAACTTTGTGATGATGGGTCGGCCGTTTGTGTATGCGGTTGCAGCTATCGGGTCACAGGGAGGCTCTCACGTCATGCAGGTTTTGAAAGAGGAATTAACCATGACACTTGCACAAATGGGGTGTCAGCATCTCGCACGCTTGCCGGAACACGCAATCATGCAAAATTAAAGCGGCCAATGATTTTTCAATTCGTCAGATAGGCTAAATTGTCGGCCGTGTTGTTCATTAGACTCATTGATAAATTGCAGCGCTTCACTGTGGCTTCTTACCACTTTCCGTCTAGACTTCGAATTAAAACCTGCACCTAACAGCAACAAGCGAATTGCAGTTTCGTGTTTTGTATTGACAGTTATATGTGCAACTGGAATGGCCTTATTATTGATATTTTGGCTAGCAGCCAGCCGATTAATTTCAGCATTCGAGTAGACCGCCTCACCTAAAATACCGCCCTTAAACTTTCGTGTTTTGCTGTAGTCCATAACCACTCCACGAATCTCTCTTTCCTTCATGAACGGCAGCATGTCTGACCTTCCCCATTCGAAAGTTGATTGGATATCTTCAAAGGTAACAACCTCAGGAAACTCTGCCACCGCCAGCAGCGTATTTGGGTCTACTAGAAAATTCATTTTCTTCGAAGATATAGATTTGATTTCAGAGAGTAAGGACATAGGTAAAAATTTTCAGAGTCTGCACAGAGCACGAGATACATAATTGCATCTGGTTCAAAATTATATTTACTGGGGAGCGTCTACCACAACAGTATTTAAGTCGTGATGACTTGTTTGTCGTATTCAAATTAATGTTGAAACAACGCTCAAATATGCCAATCGATGCGTCGTGTACTTTCCAAATCTAGAAAATATGGAGTGTACAAAATTAGATCAGCCAGTGATTTTTTGATTATTCCGACAGGCTACATGATCGGCTGTGCTTCTCATTTGACTCACTTATAAAAAATGAGCCTCCTTACATTTTCTAAACTTATTTCTCCTCAGCTTCATTTCACAGGCCAGCTCATTGCAGAATTCCTGTAAAAGACTGATGTTACCAATTCGCCACTACTTATTTTGCAACCGCTTTCAAGAAGATGTATATTGTTTCCATCCTGAATTTACGAAAAAAGCCCTATGAAAAATCTATTTATCAAATGTGTTAGACTTAGCATATTTATCGTTCTGAGCATCGCTTGTACCCCCCCAAATCAAGCCAGCAAAAACACCGAAGAATTAACTGATAGTTCACCTTCAGAGCCTGCTGATAATACAAGCAATCTACAAATCGAAAATAAGTTCCCCTGCCTAGATGAAGAATTATTCTGTATAGGGTTAGTCGTTGACCAGACAGGCATTAATGACAATGCTTTTAATCAATCGGCATGGAGCGCAGTGCAAAGGGCTGAAGCTGATCTGACCGCTACAATCAATTACATCGAGTCTAAAGGCCCCGGAGAATTTGGGAAAGACATCAAATCATTTGCCGAAGAAAGGTATGATGTAGTGGTGACAGTCAGCTCGTCTATGAGGGACAGCACACTGCTGGTAGCATCCGAATATCCAGAAACCCACTTTATTGGGGTTGATCAGCACCAGTTTACAGAATTGGACAACGTGAGCGGTCTGATTTTCTCTGAACGAAAAGCAGGATTCCTAGCCGGTGTTTTGGCCGGGATGATCACAAAAACTGACAAAGTTGGCATTATCAGTGGACCTGAAAGCATTCATGAAAACAGGTCATATGAAGAAGGATTCGAATACGGCCTGAAATCGGTTAAGCCTGATACGATCATTTACTCAGAATTTTATAATTCACAAAGTCGTGTTTCATCATCAGAATTATCGTGGGGTGCAACAACTGCAAAAGATATGAGTGCGAATGATGCAGACATCATTTTTGTGTCAGGTGGCACTGAAGGGAATGACGCCCTTTTAGAAGTTGCTCAGACAAAAGACACCTTTTGCATTGGTGCCAATGCGGATCAGTGGCTTTTGATTCCTAACGCACGTGACTGCATTATCTCTTCGGCCGTAAAGGATATTGAAAGAGGGGTTTTTGAGCTGATTGCTTGGGTGGCCTTGGGTGAGGCTGTCCAAGGCAACTACATGGGAAGCGTGAGATTAGCGCCGTTTCATGACTATGAAGAGAGCATGACGGCCGAAGCGCGCATCTTTCTAAAAGATGTGAATGATGGGATTGAATCAGGGGAAATCTCTATCTTCACGACAGATCAGCTAAGTGCCAATGTACCAACAGTCTCTCTGCAAAAGAAATAGCAAATTCAAAGACCGAGAGTCTTTTGCACATGCCCCACCATGTAGCTCTCTCAAGTTAGAGTGGCCAATCGTTTGTTAACTGATCAGATATGTGAAATTGACGGCCGTGTTTTTCATTAGACTCATTGATGAAGTTCAGGGCTTCACCGTGTGTTCTAACGACCTTTCTTCTAGATTTGCTATTAAAACCAGATCCCAAGAGCAACAAACGAATTGCTGTTTCCTGTATGGTCACTAAAACAACATGGACAACGGGCGTGCCTTTGAAATCAATGTTCTGCTCCCTCGCTATACTATTAATTTCAGAATTCGCGTTGACAGCTGCGCCCAAAGTTCCAATTCCAAACTTCCGCGTCCGGCTGTAATCCATGACGATTCCGCGCAGGTCTCTTGCTTTCATGA
>JBCCSO010000384.1:0-5137 GCA_039199965.1 Chloroflexota bacterium
ATGAGTTCGAAGCGCTGTCGTTCAGTGGTGCCGTCTACCTTGACAACGGCCGTGACCCAACCGGCCTGCTGTGTTTCTTCGGCCGGAATGTCGAATGCAATTTCACCATCTGCAAAGGTGCTTTCATAGATCCACATCCCATAGCTGCCCAACAGCATGAGGCGGCCGGGTGTTTGGTCAGGGATGGTGTTTGCGACGGCCGTGATGGTGAGCGGTTCGCCCACTGGGTGTCCTTTAGGGGCGCCTAGTTCAATGCTGTGTATCTGGGCAGTTGAGGCAGATTCGGACGTGCCGCAGCCCATGAGGATGAATAAACTCACAATCCACATAAATAAAGAAGCTTGTTTGGCTGTCCCAAACCATTTGGTAGGGGCTAGGCGATTTATTGTGAATCTATGTCTTGGAAACAAACTGATAAATTGTCTCGCCCCGGTGTAGCGGGTTGTGTTGTTTTGGATGGGTTGTGTGCATGCCTTGGGCGAGACATTCGCCGTAAATTGTGCGCAATTTTTAAGGTCGCCATGCGAACGCCTAGCCCCTGTTGACTGATCATTAACCACGAACCACTGTTCACTTCTGACTTTCAACTTATTACTTCTCACTTTCCACTCCCCTCTACGGACTCGCAATGAAATAATTCACGCTGACCCGCACTGATGCGAATCCTAGCTCTTCAGGGACTTCAACCCGCTCCATCCACGGAAAGCCCAAGTCGAAATCTTCATACACACCGCTGTCCAGAACGTTTGAGAAATTGCTGCCGTTATTGTCGATGGTGCGCACGTTTTCAATCGGTTTCAGCCGAACCTCAAAATCAAGCTCTTTTTGTGGTTTGACGCTTTCCGTCAAGTAGTGTGCATCGACCCAGACAACCTCGTCTTTTTCGTTGTAATAGGTGACTAGCAGCTGAGGAATGATCGCTTCGATAGTGCCGTTGTTGATGAGCGTACCGCTGATGACGCCGCGCAATTTCCCATCGTCCCGGCGGTCTACATCAAAGAAAACAGGGATGCGCCCCTCAAGGGTGTCATCCACCTCTTCTTCAAAGTTCACATAGTCAAAAACAGCATCTGGAACGACCTCTGTCTCAACGCTTAGATTTTGAATGCCGACATCCCGATTCAGGTCATGCGGGGTGACAACGGCCTTGGCGTAAACGACAAAGCTATCAATCGGTTTTTCAACGTCGATAGGGGAGTAGTCGTCTGGATGGAAGGTGCCAACCTTGTCACGGTCGGTGACGCGCATACCGGCCACACCTTCAAAATCAACGCGGAACGGGGTAATCTCTTTTGGAAAAATTTTGTGACTGATGACTTTTTGGGCGTTGTACCAAGAGATTGTCTCCCCCTCGCTGTCAAACAGATGGCCTGCAACCGTAAGGTCGGCCGGGTCTACGTCTAAATTTATCAGCTCACCCACAACGTAGTAGCGGCCGTCTTCCAGCACCAATCGAGACGACAAAATCTGCAGTTCCGGCCGGTCTTCTAAAGGCTTGAAAGATGTCACCGTATTTTCCGGCCGGGCACCTGAATTCACCTGCCACGCGACTGTTCCCTGCCGGTAAAACTTGTCCGGCGTTTGTTTAATGTCTAACGGGAGCGGCACAATGTACCAATTCCCATCATCCCGCTTGACCAGTTCTAGCTCATGGGTTGAGTTGTATTCATTAAGGGATGTGATCCAGTCGAGATCAACCTGAGCCAGCACGCGCTCATTCTCTTCTTCAAGAATGCGAACCTTGATATTGTCCAGTTTGGCGTATGAAGCCAGCATCCCACCTACCGACGTCATGTCAAGCAGCCAATCGTCGTATGGCTTGACCAAGTCTGGAGCCAGACGGGCGTGAGCATCCCGGAAGCGGCGGAAATCGAGGTCATCGTAATACCCCTCAATTTGAGTGATGGGGTCAAGCTGGACCTGACGAATTTTCAGGTAGATGCCGCTCACCGCTACGATGACTGACAGCAAGAGAAGGAAGGAGCGAACGGTTTTGGCAGAGGGGGCTGCTTCAATAGGCAGCTCAAAATTCTGCACCCGATTTACCCATTTGTGCCACCACGCCTCTTCTCCGCTGGCGGGTTCTTTGAGCCGAGACCATTTTTCAAGGGTGCCATCAATCCAATACCAAAGCCGTATGGCCCGGCTGGATATCGGCTCTCCGGCCCAGCGGATAAAGGGGAAGATACCGGTGATCTCCATCACATCTAGGGCGTATTTGCCCCAAATGAACATGCTGGCCACGATCAGAGCAAGAGCTAAAAAGCTCATGGGCAAAATGCCAAACATGGCTCTTTGCCAGTAGGGGATTTCTTTGCGCGGCAATTCTTCGGGTAGTGCGGGGATGTCGGCCCGCTCCCACATCATGATCCCGTTTTCAAGGCGGCCGATGCGCTGCCATCCTGAAAAATAGAGCAGCGGATCATAAAACTGATCGTTTGAAAAGACGAACTTTAGCCGATATTTATCGGGAACGGCCAAGAATTGCTGGAGTGATCCGATACCCGGGATGCCGCGGAATTTTGCACCTTCCAAGCGCTCGATGGGGGTAGTTGTCAGTTCCGGTAAGCGACGGGCTGAGTGATAGTTCCCGTCAACGCTGACGGCCGTGGTCTGTGCCCCCAGCCACGCGACCTGATCGCCAAAGCCTAGCGTTAAGTAGCGCCACTTCCAGTGCTCGTCTTTTTCAATAAAGCGGACGAGTGGCTCCATGTCAATCGGATCAGGCTGAAAGGTGCGGAGCTGGGTCAGATTGGCTGAAAAAAGAGAGAAGGCTAAAAATCCAACCAGAAGCGTGACTTGGGTGGTACGCAGGGTGATCTTCCCAAACTGCATGGTGATGTACATGCCCAATCGCCCCTCAACCAGACTGCGTATAAATTCACCAATCAGCGGCTGGACGGTGATGGTGGCCCAAAAGGTGAAGCGGTCGAGGGTGAGAACGTGGAACGCACCGCCCAACAGCAGTTCTGGAATAGGGGTAGTGCCGCCTGTGCCCAGCAAAACGAGCATGGCGAGCGACAGAGTCATGGGCCATGCTTTGGTGGTAAATCCTTTATAGAAGGCGTAGGGGAGTGCAATAAGGCTCAGCCCGTATGGAACCAGCCAAAAGACGAGCCCGGCCGACGTATTAACCAAGAACGAGTCGCGAGAAGCGTGTGGGATCGATACCTGTGTGATGGGGTCATTGATTGACCAAATCCAGTAGGGGAGCACGACAATCACGAGGAGTAGAATCATGCCAACGCCGTAGACGCCGCAGCGCAGCACGGTGGGCAGAATGCGTCTGATCCTGCGCCAAATGAGGGGTGACAGATTTTTGCGGGTTAGGATCGATGGGTGTTCTTCTGATTCACCCGGCACAGGTTCTTGCAACGCTTGAACAATGGCCAGCACCATTACGGGGGCTAAAAAGAAGACAGCGCCAAACAGCGTGGTCACATGATGCCCGGCCGTGGTTGCCGCATTCCATATCCACGCAACCAGCAGAATTTTAAAATCCCCCTCTCGCAGCCAGCGGTACATGAACGGAATCGTGTTCAGGATGAATCCTAATGAAAAGGTGGTAGGTAGCTGACCAAAAGTATGAATCGTTTCGGTAATTGAGGAGCAAAAAACAAAGTAGAGGGCGGCGTAACCGGGCGCTTGAGGATTGGTGGCCCAAATCTTTGAGAAGCGGTAGATGCCGATGGTGCAGTTGGTGACTGCAAAGAGCTGGACAACGGCAAAAGCAGACTCAAGGCCGATCAGTTTACTCAGCATCCCTACTGTTTGCTGGGAGCCGGGTGGATATCCGACCATCGGGAAGCCGGTATACCAGCGATAGTTCCAGTGATCGAAGAGGGTTCTGGCCCAGTGGTCAGCGAAGAAAATGTGGACCCATGCGTCGTAGGTACCCCGAAACGTCCAGAACACCATCCCTCCGTGATAGGATAAACAGAGAAAGATGGCGAGGAGTAATATTTTATGCTCTTTGACGAAACTGCGAGCTTGTTCCATGATGGTGTACTTCTTGTCTTTAGGCGGGCATAGGTTTCACTGCATAGGCCCGGCCAGTTTTTGGTTTCACGCGCTGAAATCTGTCAGAAATATAGGAGTTGCAGGCGTAAAGAGGGTGTGAATAGTTTGGGTGTAGGAACTGGGGTTAGGGGCTGTTGGTACCGATTTGGTACCAATGTGTGGGCAGTTTTTGGGATGGGTTAACGGACTGCTAATCGGCCGTTTATGTGTTGTTTAAGGCCAATCCAAAAAATAACTGTTAAAGGGGTTGAATCTGGGTTGACTGTGAGTCGGTTTTAACGGCCGATTGGGCCAATTTATCCTTATCAATCGTCTAAATAAATGGGTGTGTAATCGATTTATACTGCCAAGACTTACTTTTGAAGACCCTTCGGGTGACCGTGCAGATTAGCTTAAAAAAGGGGAGTTATCTTCTACATGATGGTATGATTCTGAACCAACCCACTCACTTATAAACATCCTCTTCGTTTAATCAATTGACTAAAAACAGCGACCAAGCCGTCCTGCCGAAACCTCCGGCCGAAAACGAATACAAAATCCCGTGGGGGCGGACCATTATCGGGCTGCTGATTTCCGCCGGGTGCGTCTGGTACTTCTCGCGCTCAATTGATGTGTCTCAGTTGGGTGATGCGTTCCGCTCTGCCAAAATTGGTCCGATTATTTGGGCAGTTTTGGTGATTGTGCTGACCGGTTTTGCCAAGGCGTGGCGCTGGCAGTGGCTTTACTACCCGGCCGTACCCAAACTGCGGCCGACGTTTCAAGCGCTCATGACCGGGCAGGTAATCAACTTAGTGAGCCCCATCCCACGTCTGGGCGATGTGGCTCGCCTCTACCAAATGCAGCGGAGCAGCCAGCTGACTGTGGGGCAAACGTTGGGGACCATCGTTACGGAAAAATCGTTTGATTTACTGCTGACCGTTTTGCTAGCGGTTGTTATCATTCCATTTTTTGCGGTGCCGCACTTTATCAGCGAGCAGCTAATCAGCTTGGCCTTGATTGTGGTATTTCTTGTAGGTGCTCTGTATGTGGTGGTGTTTCAAGCCTGTCCAGCCTTGTTGATCCCCCAGAAAGCCCGGTGGCGGTAGGCTTCAAAATCGAACAGGGTCCCAAACGAGGC
>JBCCSO010000385.1:0-5134 GCA_039199965.1 Chloroflexota bacterium
TGCGTTCACGCCGACATCGCTGGGTGAAAACACAGCCGGAACCTTTGAATTGTACGCAGATGGGTCAGACTTTGGTCTGGATATGCCATTGGAAGACCTGTGGGGTATTGCAACGATTAACGATGGTACCGATCTGTACATTAACCCTGCTCGAGATTTTGACACAGGCACCATCAGCGGAATTGCGGCCGACTTCTTCGCCTGTAATTCTGCAACGGTGGGTAGCATGGCGTCCTGTGGATCAGAGTCCCTCTTCTTTGATGGCACAGCCAATGGTATCGGTAGTGAGATATTGGATGGCATTCACATAACCATCGAGTAGCAGAACCTCACACCATAGGAGGCACAAAGCGGTCGGGCTCAGCAGGGTCTGGCCGCTTTTGCGTTGTAGGCTCAGCCTCTTTGCCCAATCGGATTTAGCAGCCACCAATCAAGTAGTGGCAGGGGTCCAACTGCCTAAAGCCATCTCTGATCTCAAAATGTAGGTGTGGATTGGTTGACTTCCCGGTATTGCCCGAATAGCCTAGCGGTTCCCCTTTAAACACTTTCTCCCCCCGGCTTACACTGATCTCGCTCAAGTGAGCATAAAGAGTGTAGAAATTCTGGCCGTGGTGCACAACCACTGTATTGCCATACCCGTTAATGTCTCTACCTGCCGCTGTGACGGTACCGCCTGAGACTGCTCGAATTGGAATTCCGGCCGCAACAGCAAAATCTACCCCGCCGTGCCCCGGCCGATAGGTTTGGCTGATCTGATACTCCCAACCGTCTTGAGTAAATGGCCAAGATGTAGCACCAAGCTGTGGGGGCTGAAATACTGCATTCTGATCGGGTAAAACAAGCGTTTGGCCCGCCTTCAAAAAATCATCTTCAAGATTGTTGGTTTGTCGGAGTTGGTTTGCACTAACACGATGCATAGCAGCTATGCTTTGTACTGTATCCCCCGGCTGAACGTAGTAGCGCCACCCATTCAATAATTGAGCTGATTCTTTCTCTATTCCATAGGTTGGAATAAGCAAATTGACTTGCTCATAACCTTGTGTCTCTGGCTCGGGAGCCAGCCCATCAGCGATAGAAGCTGCGACTAAATCTGCCATACGCTCCAGCTCGAGTCTTTTTTCACTCTTCTCCGCCTGTTCAAATTCTGAATGGGCAATGTCTGATGGCGACAGTGTTAAGAGGATAAGTGTGCAGATTAAAATAAGGCACCCGCGGTGACCCAATGAATGAAACAAAACTGATCTGGCAATAAAGATGTAGCGTTAAATTTCCCAACGTGAACAATGCGTGAATCGTTGCAGAATTTCTAACGATTCTGAACAGTCGAAAGGTCCCATTTGGCTTGAAATGTGTGAAAATTTATAGGTGTTTGGTACGCTTAGCCCATTGATTATAATGGCTTAAAAATGCAAACAAGCGGAATTGCTAGGGTAGTACACTTTAAGCAGATATAATCTTTTCTTTTAAGACTTACGCAAAACGATTCGCAGGGCACTTGGGTACCCATGAGGGGTGCCCGACCGGAGGGAATGCCCGTAGCCTACAAATAACCAATTTGATTGCATAAGTCCTCTCCCTTGTTTTAATACGAACTGTCAGCTTTACCAAAACTATGACCCAAAAGATCCCTGAACAAGATAACGATGATCAACCGTTCCGGTTTTATGATAACCGTGAAAAATATCTGCTTTTTGTCACAACCACCTCTGAAAAATCGGTTGTGGCCCGCCGCATTGGGCAAGAGCTGGATCGGATACAGGCAAAGCCGCCCGCGCTGCGACTGTTTGATGCTGGAACCGGCAACGGTGAGGTACTGTCAAACGTTATGCGCCAGATGCACTGCAAATTCCCCACCGTGCCGTTTTTTGTCGCGGGTAAAGAAATCAGCATGGAAGACGCGCGGCTAACCCTGTCACAGTTTGCTGATCGCCTTGCTGAACACCCGCAAACCGTCATCGTGCTGACCAATATGTTTTACGCGGAAGCACCGTGGCTTTTTCCGCGCAGTGCCAAAAACCAGGATAAGCTTAAATGGTGGAATGTGCCGCTAAAAGGACATTCGGCCCATGAATTTGGGGAGCAGATTGAGGGGCTAGACAATATTCTGAGTGAGGGATGGCAGACTGTTTCGAGCAAAAGAACGGGTAATCCTGTGTACAAAAACCCATCGGTTGTGGTGCTGTACCGCGAGGATCACGAGTTCGTGATGAACGACATCATCCCACAAAATACAGGCGAAAAGCAGCGGGCAGATTATGACTTTATTCTGGCTGCACAACCGTACCGGAGCCGCCAAACGGCTGAATTTAAGGGACAAAAAGTGCTGGCACCTTTGGCGAAATCCTTGGGCGTAGACGGCCGGATGGTCGTGGTGCAGTCTACTGGTCATGATCCCGGCATGGAGATTATACGCAAAATATGGCCACAGGAAGAGCCATTTGCCACTCCGCGTCATCTGCTGATTCGGGAGCTAGATCGGCAATTAAATGGAGAAAATGGAGATCGGCAGGATGATCCTGATTTCGTATTTGATGGGTACAGTGATGATCGCGCACTGTTTACCTATCATTTGCACTCAATGCCAAACGAGGTGTCAAGCAACATCAGCACATCAACGATGCTCGCGGCTTGGAATGCGGCCGTCTATGTGGCCCAAATTGAGGATGAGCGAATCAATGAGCAGTTGCAGAGCGGTAATTATTTAGATGCAACAGTTGAAGTGGTGCGCAAGCACGGCGGGCTGTGGTTTCAAGATGAGTCGTTTGTAGTCGTGAGAAAGAAGTAGCCGCGGCCGCCTCCTGATCAATCTGGCTAATGTGACGCATCTTTACTGCCCGGAATAGGGTCACCTGAGTCTCTTTCCTGCACCGCTTGTTTGAAGCCTACCTCTTCGGCCCGCTCTTTGAACCACATGCCTTCTGGGCTATGGCGGGTGATGCCGTCAAATAGGGTGGCCATGCGCTGTGTGCTTTGCAGCCCCATGTTGTCGTACGCTTGGTTAACCATCATTTTCATCATCATGAGCTGGTTTTTAGGAACGCCCTTGATGCGGTCAGCCAATTGCTGCACGGTTGCATCAAGCTCAGCGGCCGGAACAGCCTGATAGATGAGCCCCATCTCTTCCGCCCGTCGGCCGGTGACAAGATCACCCGTAAACAGCATGCGCTTGGCTTTTTCAGCACCCAATCGATAGACCCACATCGCCGTGGTGGGACAGCCCCATACCCGTGACGGCGGATAACCGATTTTTGCCTCTTCATTCATGATGATAATGTCAGCACACAGGGCAATGTCGCTGCCGCCCGCCACAGCGTGGCCGTGCACCTTGGCAATAACCGGCTTGTTGCAGTGCCACAGCGACATAAATTGACGAGTGCAATGGCTCATAAACTTGTAGTCGATCATCGGGTCCCACGGCATTTCCTGCACACCGGGATTCTCACCGGGTGTTTCTGCATAGTCATACAGATCATAGCCGCCGCAAAACCCTTTGCCTGCCCCTGTTAGGATGATGACGTGAACAGAATTATCGTTTTCAGCATGCGCCACGGCGTTGGCAATATCATCAGGCATCGTTGCACTGATGGCGTTGAAGCGCTCCGGCCGATTGAGCGTAATCGTTGCAATACGATCGGCCGATTCATAGAGGACATCGCCAAAAATAGTTTTAGAACCCATTTTGTTTTTCTCTCCTGTAGTTGAAACCAGAAAATAGTGAGTAGCTACACATCCTGTGCCAGCCCAACCAAATCTCACTCAAGATGCTTTTTGTGGTTGAGCTTAAGGGGTGTATAGTCACTCTCGAATTATAGGCGACCTGATTTAAAAGGAGAGAACTGTGGATATCTTACTGCTGAAACCGGGGGATGATGATTTTGCAGGCAATTTTTCAGTTGACAGCAAAGTTGAGGGAAGTACGGAAACAAGTTTTTCTGGCTGCATCGGGATTACATCGATGAGATTTGGAATTGAACAACAGGTGTCAAATGATTTTTCAAATTCGGCGAGAACTTCTGGACGGCCGCACTTCAACGACATCGTTCTGGAAAAGCGGAACGATCAAAGTTCTCTCATGCTGTATGCTGCCTGCCTGCGGGTGATTCCCATTGGCAGAGATAATGAGGTAACGCAAATATTTGCGTTGCGGAGCAAGGGGCGACATGGTGAGGGGGGTACGCTAACACACCTTTACACGATTGAGTTGACAAATGCCATTGTGGGTTCAATTGAGACGAGATTTGACGATGAGCAGGGGCTAGTCGATCAATTTACGCTTAACTTTACCGATATTCGCTGGGAGTATAGCTCCCAAAAAGATGGAACAATCGGGCAATTTGGCTGGAGCTTAATAAAGAATAGGCTCATTTAGAGATCCTGCTCTCTACAAAAACGCAAGATCTTTTTCTGGGTGTTTGGGGTCTTTGAGTTCAAATAAAAGCTGTAAACCTGCCTCTTTAAACATTTCTACTTGCTGCTCAAACTGGGCGCTTGTCATAAAAAGATGGCCATCAAACTTCCATTCTTGTGTTAGCCACGGCCGTAGTATGTCTAACAATTGACGATCCATCTCTTCTGCCAGCTTGGATTGCCGAATCCAAAAGGAAACTGTGGCTTCGTAATCTTCCCAAATTTGATTGCTCACTGGGGTAACTGTGGCACGTTCTAGCCAGCGGACAGTGCGCGGATAGATGTAAATGCAGCCCAGACACAGGGTTCCGGCCGGGTTCAAGACAGTATAGGTAAACCCTTCCCGATCATTAAAATGCTGCTCGTGCCTCTCCAAATCTTTCAAATTATCGGCTACGGTGAAATCATCTGAGGGCCAATCAGCCTGCTCCCACTTGCGCAGAATTTCTTGGCTGTCCATGACTGCTTCATAATCTAGCTCCACATCGGTTGCTAACAGCGGCCGGATCAAAAACTGTTCTGTGACTAGTTGCTGTGGGATCGTGCTGTTTTCGTTTCCAAATACCATCTTTAATGAACCTTTTTAATCTAGAAAACGAACCTTTGGGAATTGCTCTGGCTGATGGGTGTCATACTTCCCGTGTGGTTTGAGTACCCACGCAGGGTGCGGGCTAACTTCTTTGCCTGCGTTCATGAGCTTTTGAAAACGGCCGAAGAAAATGCCCCA
>JBCCSO010000386.1:0-5127 GCA_039199965.1 Chloroflexota bacterium
GAATGAATGTCAGAAAGGGCGTAAATACGCAGTGTTCGTTTCATCTTATTTTGTTATTGATACCGCGAGTTTACATTGTAGGTAGAAGTATTTTTTTTGCAAAATCCCATAAAAAAAGCGGATATTGACTTGAAGCCAGTATCCGCTTGGAAGTTAGTGTTTATTGGAAATTTATGCGCTAGAAAGCGGCTGGATCCAACTTTTTCTCTGGATTGTCTAATTCGGAAGCAAACTGACCGACCAGATGTCCATTCACGCTGGAAGCCCACGGAATCCCTGCAAACAGAATAAAGATCCAACCACAAATGGTGATGAGTGAAACACCAACAGCCAATTGTAGAATAATGCCAGCGGCAAATCTCATCAAGAAAATCATGAGACTGGGCACAAAATTCTCACGGAAGATGCCGAAAACTTTGCTAATTTGTAAAGATTCACCAATCTCACCAGTTTGCAAGTAGCGGGTCATGATTGCGGGCTGCATTAGGCCAAGAGCAATGTTGTATAGCTGAAGAATGCACTGCAGCGCCACGTAGCCACCGCCAAATGCAGCACCAACTGCGTCTTCATCAAAGCTATCCCCAGCAGCTATGCCGGTACCAATGCCAATTGATAAAAAGATACACAGCAGCAGAATGGCCGGAAGTGCATAAACAAACATCACGACGAAAAATTTGAGCCCATCTGAAAAAATGGCTCCCACATCATTCAGCTCTGGCAGCGGTTTCTCCTTTCCTGCCATTACGTTTCGAGCGGTCGCAAGCCCGTACCCGGTTGAGTAGAAGTAAACGGGCAAAATAAATAGTAGTGCAGAAATAAAAGCCCAAAGTGCGGCCCTACCTAGTTTCGATAACCAATTTTCGTCGCTGAATGCAAACGTAAGCCCTTTGGCATAATCAATTGTCATATATTCCTCACAGTTTGAATCACGTTTGGAGAGCACTACGCACAATGTGCATTAGAGTTGTGCTAGTGAATGAGTAATTGCTCTAATGGAGTGTAGATGTTTATTGTATCGGCCGTTGCCCCTATTTCGCAATGTCAACTTTGTCTAAAAATCATCAGGTTGTAGTAAATGGATGGATCAGATAATCTTTTGATCTTTTGGGAAAAGAAACTCGATGAATTTGATCAAACGCATGAGCCAAATGCCCTACTTGCTACTTATCTTCCCCCCATTGTTTTGGGCCGGAAACGCAGTGCTGGCTAGAGGAGTCGTGGGAGTCGTACCACCTATCTCACTGGCTTACTTTCGCTGGGTGTTTGCATTTTTGGTTGTGCTGCCGTTTGGTCTTTCATACGCACAGCAAGATTGGCCCAAAGTTAGGGAGAAGTGGCCGATAGTAATTGCACTGGGCTTTTTGGGCATTACCTGCTTTAACTCATTGCTCTACGCTTCGGCCCAGACTACCACATCGATCAATATTGCGGTGCTACAGACATTTATGCCGGCCGTGGTGATTTTGTTTAGCTTGGCTTTGTTCAGGGAAAGTGCAACAGCTGTCCAGTGGCTGGGAGTATTGCTCTCAACGGCCGGAGCCATCGTCATTGTATCGGCCGGGAATCCGCTTTCGCTCCTTTCAAACGGATTGGTTATTGGGGATGGCATCATGCTAACCGGGGTTGTGTTATACGCGCTTTACTCTGTTATTTTGCGCTTCCGGCCGGAGATTCACGCATTAAGCCTACTTGTTTACACCTTTGCTGCCGGTATCATCATGCTCACTCCGTTCTACCTTTGGGAGCTAACTACGGTGGGAGGATTTACGGTGACGGCTGGGGTAGCGACTTCATTTGTTTATCTGGCGATTTGTCCATCTGTACTGGCTTACCTTTGCTGGAATCAAGGAGTGAAGCTGGCCGGACCTAATCGAGCTGGATTGTTCATTAATTTGCTGCCGGTCTTTGCAGCAGTTTTAGCCGTCATATTTTTAAACGAATCTGTGCAGTGGTTTCACTTAGTTGGTATGGGATTGGTGTTTGGCGGCATGATGCTTTTTAATCGGAAATCTGGCTAAAGCTTGGTTGGACAGATGGTGTGATCCATGCTAACTTTTGAGCACTTGGGAAGCTCAAATTTGATCGTTATTTAGTTGGAGCCATGGAGGAAATTAATGGAAAATCTTGATATGCAAAGCGTACTCAAGGCGGGTGCGATTGCAGCCGGTGTAGCCATTGCGCTAAACGTTCTTTCAGTCATTCCGTTTATCGGAGGTATTTTTACATTTCTGCTAATTTGCGGTGGCATTTTTATCCCTATTGCGGGTGGGATGATGTACGGCTACTTTGCTGAAGGAAAAGAGGACACACAAACTGCTGCAATTGGTGGGGCTTTAGCCGGTGGCGTTAGTGGTATTATTTTGGCTGTTTTAGGATCTATATTGGGTGGTATCATCGGCTCTGTGGAGGGCTCCATTCTTGCAGGCGGGATATTCGGTTCCATTTGCTTAGGGATACTTGGATTTGGATTTGGCGCTTTGGGTGGTGCGATCTGGCCTTCCATCCAAGATCGTTTCTCAGGTGCCAGCTAAATCATATTTACACAGCAGGTCATATCTTGATTTGTACGTGACAGCAAAACGGCTCATCTAAAATGAGTCGTTTTTGTTTTAATGAATGAAAATTCTTTATCAGGATGAATATATCGTGGCAGTGCACAAACGAGCTGGACTGCTGGTGCATCGGACCGATATTGCACGTGGGCAAACAGACGAGTTTGCACTGCAGCAAGTTGCCAAGCTGACCAATCGCTACATTTACCCGCTGCATCGCTTAGATCGGCCGACAAACGGGGTGCTACTGTTTGCGTTTGACGAAGAATCTACCCGAACGCTGAAAACTGATTTTACAGAACACCGCATTCAGAAAACGTATCAAGCGCTTGTGCGCGGCTGGTTGGCCGAAGCTCAAACTATCGATTATCCATTAAAAAAAGTGATTTTTGACCGACGCAAAAAAAGAAAACAAACGGCCGATGGGGTCGAGATTGAAAAGCAGTCGGCCGTAACTGAATTAAGGCCGGTTAGCCGCCATGAGCTGCCAGTTCCAGTCGGCCGATATGAAACGGCTCGCTACACCTTCGTTGAGTTAAAGCCAAAAACCGGCCGGACCCATCAGCTTCGCCGCCATATGGCCCACCTACGCCACCCGATCATTGGTGACAAACGATATGGAGATCGCGATCATAACCGGATGTTTGCGTCAAACTATGGTTGTGAAAGGCTTTTTTTGACGGCCGTTTCACTTGAGCTTGTCCATCCAATTACAAAAGAGAAACTAAAAATTGAAACCCAGCCTGATAATGAAATCTGCGAGGTCTCTAAACTGATCACTTCCCAATCCCGCAGCTGTTAGAAATAATCGCCTTACAAACAACAAGCGGGTGATTAAAGTTTCAACCAAAATAAGCAGTAGCTTATATAATCGGACCTAAATTCGCATATTGGGGTTAGTAACAGTGCATAGATAAAATATCGCTGCTACCAACCACGGAGAACGTATGTCAGATCAGCCCAACAACGAAAAAAGCTACGGACAAATTGATATTTCACCCACTGCCATCAAGTCGATTGTGCACAATGCGGTGAATCAAAGTTATGGCATTGTCGGCATGGCCAGCAAAGGCATGGTCAACGGTATCGCTCAGCTTTTGTCACGTGACCCACATAAAGGGATCGAAGTTCGGTTGACAGACGAATCGGTTGAAATCGATATGTACGTGATCATTGAACACGGCATTCGGATTAAAGCGGTAGCGGAAACATTGCAAAACACGGTTAAATTTAGCGTGGAGAAAGCGATGAGTCGGCCGGTAGATTCAGTCAACGTATACGTTCAAGGCTTGGGCCATGTTCCATCAGGTGACTAGCCCAGTTACAAAGCCGTTCATGTAAATTTCCCTATGCAGCCTGTTGGTTTTCAGGCGTACAGCCAAAATACTTTGAAAAGATAGGACTTATGCGAAACGACTTGTAGGAGTGCCCTTTATGGGCACCCGGGCAACCGCGGGGGTTGCCTCTACAAAAAATCAATTTGATTGCGTTCGTCCTAAAGGAATTTTAAAAACGGTTGTGGGACGATTTATAAACTTAAATTATCTGATTTAGATTCATTAGATCGCCTTATAAAAAACCTCTCTTAAATATTGAAAAATGAATTTGCATGGCAGTCGACCTAAGCGGTTGCCATAGATCAGTTTGTCAGGAAAAAAAGTGATGATGCAGACTACAGTAGACCTATTCCCGGCCGCAGATGCCAAAATGACACTGTGCGATGGGCAACAGTTTAAAGCGTTGGTAAACGCTGGCCTCCAAAACCTTGAAAGGAACCAGAAAATCGTTAATGAGCTTAATGTTTTTCCTGTGCCTGACGGGGACACCGGTACCAATATGCTTCTGACAATGCGTTCCGCTTGGAAAGCGGTGCAGTCAAGCGAAGAAACCCACATTGGGGAGATGTCAAAAGCTTTCTCACGCGGGGCACTGATGGGTGCACGCGGCAACTCTGGTGTGATCTTGAGTCAAATTTGGCGCGGTATTGCCAATGGGTTAAGTGGCAAAGAGACGATGACAGCGGCCGACTTTGCGCAGGCGCTAAACATTGCTCAAGAAACAGCTTACAGCGGTGTCATGAAACCGGTCGAAGGGACCATTCTAACCGTGGTTCGTGAGGGAGCAGAAGAAGCACTAGACGCGGCCGAAAAAAGTGAAGATGTGCGCTTTATCATCCGGCGTACGCTAACCCGCTGTAGACAGGCTTTGGAACGGACCCCAGAACAGCTTCCCATTCTTAAGCAGGCTGGCGTAGTCGACTCTGGTGGCAAAGGGCTCATCTTTATTTTGGAAGGTATGTACCAATTCTCACTGGGTGAATTCAGCCTAGATGATGGCAACGGCAATAACGCAGATAACTTCGATGATGCGGTGGCTGCCCTTACCTTCCAAGAGATGGCGATTCCTGAAGGCGGCATCCTTGAAAACCATTACGACGTGCAGTTTATTCTGCTTGGCGAAGATCTAGACGTCCTTGAAATCCGCAATAAAATTGACGCGATGGGTGACTCAACCGTTGTCGTCGGTGATGAAACCACGGTCAAAGTTCACATTCACGTAGATGATCCCGGTGAGC
>JBCCSO010000387.1:0-5125 GCA_039199965.1 Chloroflexota bacterium
ACCACGTGCGCGGCCGTAGACTTGAACGCGGCACAAGAGATTGTAAAGGCTATCACGCAGGTGCAACCGGTGATCGGCCTAGTTGCCAATCAAGCTGTGGTTGATGAGTGGTATAAGACGCTAGCTGGATTGTTGGGCGGCCGGAATGTCCACGGCTTAATCGGCGGTACGGCGTGCAGGCTGCTGTTTCAGGCGCGATGGCTTTCGCCGGACGAAACGGCCGCTGAGATGGGCAAGGCTCTTAAGGGAAATCAGGCACTATCTGTGGCGAACACAGTCGCTGGAGATTCATCATCTGGCATTTTGCAGAAGGCATTCTGGCTCGATGGCTTTTTGCGAGATTCGGAGCTGGTGCTGGTGCATGACAGGCAGTTGTGGAACGTGCTCGATCATTGGGTGATTGGGCTCGATGATGCGGATTTTCAGGAAATTATGCCGCTGTTGCGCCGGGTCTTTTCGGAGTTTTCGGAAGCAGCACGGAATGCGCTTAGTCGCCGGGTGAAAGGTCGGCCGGTGCGCCGTGATGAGTTGGCAATCAACGTTGGAAAAAATGCTGATTTGGCGGATGGGGTGTTGGCTTACCTCGAGAAAATTCTGACGTAGGGGTGACTGTATATTATGGAAGACGTTCTGGAAAATTCAGAAAAAAGAATTGTTATCAAGTTTCACTATCCTGATGGGAACCATATCTTATTTTTAAAGTTGTTCCATATTCAAGAATGGATTGATATACCCCAAGGTGTCTCATTTGCTTGTTCAAATCGAAATATACGTACTAATGGAGCAGGCATTAAAGAAATTACTTTAATGAGAGATGGGATGCATATTGTGGTTTATACGGATGAAGTGATCAGTTATTACTTTCAATCTGATTTCACTCAATACGATGAATTAATAGAAGCGTTCAAGCGAATGTTTGAAGCTCAACCAGAAGTGTTATCCATAATTGATTAGAAATTATGCTAAATGAAAGAGATCGCCGTTGGCGACTGATTTTAGGCCAAACAGAAGAAGACCAAGACGACGCCGGGCAAGATGGTGAGCAAGGCCAGCCCGGTCAAACGGGTGATGGCGGTCCTCCACCAGAAGGTGGCTTGCCAAGCCTCAGCGATGAAGACGGCCGGATGGATCGGGCGTTAGAGCAGCTATACGGCGATGGGAACGATGAAGGTGATCTGAGCGATGCAGACCCAGACATCGCCCGCTGGTTGGGTGATATTCGCAAGTGGTTTTCTGAGCCGGTGGCGCAGCTGCTCCAGCGGGACATGCTCGACAAGTCAAATCTGCGCAAGCTGCTCAATGATCCTGATCTCATGGACAAAATCGAGCCGGACATTCATCTGGTAAGCAATATTTTGGCCCTGCGCCGGATGTTGCCGAGCAAAACTAAAGAGACGGCAAAGCAGGTAGTGCGCAAAATTGTGGATCAGCTGCGGGAACAGCTATCTAGGCCGCTGGAGCAGGCGGTGCGGGGAGCCATTCATCGGCCGACCGTCAACAGGCGGCCGCGTCACAAAGAGATCAACTGGGGGCGCACGGTCTATAAAAATTTGAAGCACTATCAGCCCAGCCACAATACTGTAGTGCCGGAGCAGCTCATCGGTTACGGCCGACAAGACAAAGGCTTACGGGACATCATTGTGTGCGTGGACACCAGTGGCTCCATGGCCTCGTCGATGGTGTACGCCGGGATTTACGCCAGTGTGATGGCCTCTTTGCCCGCTATTTCAACCAAGCTGGTGATGTTTTCGACCTCTGTGGTGGATCTGACCGATGAGCTAGATGACCCGGTGGATATGCTGTTTGGGATTCAGCTGCGGGGCGGGACCAACATTGAAAAGGCGGTGGCTTACTGTGAGCAGATCGTTGAACGGCCGACAGATACAACGCTGATTTTGATCACAGACCTGTTTGAGGGAGGCGACAAGGAACTGCTGGTTGATCGGTTGAACGCGTTAACCCAGCGAGGGGTTCAAACGGTGACACTATTGGCTCTAAATGATGAGGGGGCTCCTCGATTTAGTAGGGAGCTGGCGCAGCAGTTGGTGATGTTGGGCATCCCATCGTTTGCCTGTACGCCGCAGCATTTTCCGGGGCTGATGGGGGCCATTCTGGACGGCCGGGATGTGGACCAATGGGCGGCCGGGCAGGGGATTGTGACTGCGCCGGATAATTAAATTAGTCGTTTTCAGCCCTCTTAGCAAAATGTAAGCTATCCATCCAAGCAAAAATAGCTGGACTTGGCGGTTTCAAGTTCATTTCCTCAAAGGTGATAATTTCTGGCCATCTTGTGAAATCTTCTTGAGTAGAGTCAATTTCAATTAAAATAGTCTTAATGTCAAGTGGCAGTTTTAGATATTCACTAAAAGTTGACAAAATCAAAATCAGCATTTGGATGCCGTAAAACTCGCAAAAATTTTTATAGTATCCATGAAAGTTTGAAGTTGAATACTGCATTAGATAATTGCCTATGTTTTCACGCAGTTCATTTTCAGGAATAGATTCCATTGTCCAGCCCATCCGAATAAGAATATGAGGTGTAAAATGCACAGTTCTGGATGTGGCTGCATAGAGAAATTCATATGTAGCATCTAGACCTACAGCAGTAGCCATTTCTTTAGTTGTAGGATTATTTCTTTGCCATTGATACTTCGATTTATAGTTCTTGATAATTCTTTTGTGCGAGCTTATTTCGCTATCCATATTGGGAAAACTCTTGACAATGGGCTGTAATGGTCTATGACGAGAGAAAAAAACGTTCTGCCGCTTTATTCCGTCATAGATGTTTAGAAAAAGCATTGATTTTAAAATATCTTCTCGATCATCGTTGTCAACTTTCTCAAACAAATATTTCAAACTGATTATGTCTTCGCAGATGCCTCTTAGCGTTGGCAATGAAAAAAATGAGTCTTCACCAAGTTCTTTTGCAAAAATATATTTGTTGAATTCAAAGCATTTTGCAATGGCGGCAATTAAAGTTAGGTCAAAAATATTGCTCTCGTTTGGTATGGCTTGAGTTAGCTTTAAGACAAAAGGTTCTAACTGTTTTAGTAAATTATGCTGATTTGTTTGATAGCTACTATTTGCCATAACAATCTCCTGCAATATTAATGCCTGTGGGCTCAATTCATTTAAATTCGTTAGTTGCCTAGAGCTGTAATTATCTTATCAAAACGGAAATACCCCAGAAGAAATTAAGCTTTCTCTTTCCTGTAAACGCTCTTCATCATTGATTCGCAGAATTTTGACTGTGACTCGGCCTTCGGCCGTTAGAGGCTCAATCGTTGCCTCACTCAAAGTAAAATGTTCTGTCCAATCTTGCGTTCTTGGGTTGAAAAATGGCTCAAGCTTGCCTGTGTTGGGGTCAAACGAACCCACATTTGGACCTTTGTAGCGATTACAACGCATACAAGCTAAGGCAAGATTTTCTTCATCAGTTTGACCGCCGTGTTGTCGCGGAACGATATGATCGGGTTCATGTTTATGAAACACCGCAAATTGTGGCATGAGACAATATTCACAGCAGTAGTTAGCTCGTTCAGCTACTAGTTTACGTAATTTTGTCGAAATGTCGGCCGCCAATGTCTGCTCCCTATTTCCCTTCCTGCATAATTCGGGCTTTGAGCATTACAACAACATGCTCTAACTTATGTAGCTCATCTAGCTCGGCCGTTTCATCTTCAGAGAGTTGCCCCGCTTCATTTAATGTGAGCAAACGTTGTAGGCGAGCCTGCCCTTTATCTGAAACATGGTAATTTAGCACATCTTGAGGTGACGGATTTTGTGACAGAAATTCAATGACTTCGCTTGCTGTGGTCGTTGCAAGCGTTTTGAAACCGATCAAACTAAGTTCAAGGATAGTTGGAACCCACATGCTGATCGGCTCTATTCGTTTGGCTAATTCATCTGGGACCTGCATTGTCATTTGAACCATAAAAATTACCTTGAGGAAAAGTATAGCACACTCAGTAAACGTCTTTAAGCAGTTTCAAAAAATTGAGAGTGGGGTAGTTTGAAAAAAGCTGCGAGCTGATTAATATGCTCAACGGTTAAATTGCGTTTACTAGCTAGCACCGCTGAAATAATCGACTTTGTCTTGAAAATCGGCACTAAATCTTTTTGTTTCAAGCCTTGCTGAGCCATTAATTCTTTGATTAGCTCAATTCCACATAGCTCAAACTCTTCATCAGGAAATTCTCGAGCTTCATAGTCAGCAATCAGGGTACCAAGCAGGTGAAGCATATCTTCTTCTTCGGCCGAGGGGGTGTCGATGTCTAAAAGCTGATTCAGTTGAGACACCACCAAATCATATTGTTCTTCAGTCGTAATCGGCCGAGGTTGGTAGGTTTGGAGTAAGGTTGGGTAATCAAGTGTTCCAGTCGTCATTTTTCCAGTTGCCTCTGTCATATTCTGTATGGGTCAAAACATGTCGAATATAAACACGCTGGAGTCGATATTCGACTCGTACAATTAAACGATAGTTGCCGCCACCAATATTAAAAACTGTAAGTTGGTCGACTAAATCGGCCGCAGGAAAATCTTGATGGAGATCGGCAAGGTGCTGCCATCGTGCATGTTTGGTGCGGGTAAACCAGCCTTTGAGCGGGCTTTCTGCGTTGGGGTGATCTTCCCAAAATTCAACTAATGTTTTGCGGGAAATGATATGCACAATTAAATGTTAGCATTTTGCGAACTTTTTGGCAACCTCTGCATTTTATTTTCACCCATCAAGCATCTTCCACATACTCTGCCTGTATTTTGCATACCCCATCCGCTCAAAAAAGCTGTGGGCCTGCGTATTGAATGCCCACGTCGTTAGATCAAGCTCAATAACACCACGCTCGCGAGCAAAGGCTTCGGCCATCAACATAAGCTGTTCGCCCACACCTTTTCCCCGGTATTCAGGATTGACAGAGATTTGATCTACGGCGACTCTTTTCCGCGCATAGAAAAACGTGTTTTCTGGCAAGTCTTGAAAGATGCACCAGATGTAGCCAACCGGCGCATCACCATCCCACGCAATGAAGATGGCGCTGTGGTCGGCCGCAAGCTGCTCTTGAAAGAAGTCTGTCATTGCCGCTTGATCAACAGGGTATTTGAACAGGCGGGGATGATGATCTGCGTG
>JBCCSO010000388.1:0-5114 GCA_039199965.1 Chloroflexota bacterium
ACATCAAAAACCACGCAGCGATGACCAGTATCGGCCGGAGTGAACCCACCCAGCGCATCCCAGGTGTCTCCCGGCTGCAACAAAGCGGATGGGGTGCCCACCACCTCACTGCCTGAAGCGATGCCAAAGCCCTGCACCTTATACGTCACATCAACCTGAAGGGCAGATGACTGCGTGTTTTGCATCGGGAGCTTAAAAACGATGGGCAGTCCCGCTTCGAACGGTTCCCCCTCAACTACCAATTCTGGTGAAGCGTAGGGAGCACCTGTTTGATCAACCAGTCCACCGGTATCTGAACTCCCTTGCCAGAAAAAGACCGATAGTCTGGCTGCAACCGGCACATTGTCTGTTACGTTAAACGCCGTAATTTCGGCATTACCTGTCACGGTCGAAGTTATGTTGGTTGTGAGTTTACCGCTACTATTGGTAGTACCTGTTGCCGCAGAAAACTCACCCCTCGATGTGCGGAACTCAATCTGCTTACCAGCTATAGGGTCACCATTGGCGTTCCGCAGTGTGAGCTCAACAGGGGCTGAGTCAACCCCATTGGCAATAATCCACAGTTTGTCACCGACTGAGAGGCTTGAGTGATCAGTCACGATGCCGGTGTCAGAATCAGTCAGCCATGGGAAATAAAGGACACCGTCTGAGGAAGCATTGCCGGTCCCAGCATTGGTTACCCCTTCGTCATTACACTGGCCGCCAACGGTGGTTGTATCGGCCGGGCCGGACGAATTGCCCCAATAATTGCCGCCTGCATCTACACAATAATCTTGCGGATTTAGGTTCTCAATCCCGTATTCAAAGTTATTGATAAAAGCGGTATTCCGTATGACGCCATTACCGGATGAATGCTGAATGCCAACTCGATTTCCTTCAAAATGGCTCTGATTGACCGTATAGCTATTGGTTGCGTTAAACCCTCTAGAATTGTGCAAGCCAGCATTTTGACTTCCAATGACCGTCACATAGTCAAGTTTTAGAGTGCCCCCAAATGGGTTGTTGATGGTTGCTGTGGCTAATGAATTAGCGCCCCCGCCGTTAATCAATTCAACATAGGCCATCTTATTGGGACCGGGCTCAGAAGTGGCCAAAAACACCTCTCCCCACGGGTCACCACCTTCATCATTCTGTTTAATCACAATCGGGTCATCTGCGGTTCCCTGCCAGTCAATGCGTGCATCGCCATCAATATTTAGATAAGCAAATGGACCCATCAAAATATTAACGCCCGGTTCAATATGCCATGTTGAAAACGGTTGAAATGGGTCCTCATTCCGCATTCTGATTGTTTCATCAATGTGATACGGGACACCGTGATCACGCCAAACCTGATTGAAGTACATGGCAAATCCGTGGACCTCGATGGTTTGGGTCATGTTGCCGGTCAGTGTCAACGGTCCGTTTAGTGCGCTTACCCCTGAACCAACGGTGTAAATCGGATTTTTAGCAGATCCGGTAATGGTCAGGTTGGAAATGGCAGGTGGGGTTGGATCATTATCGGTGTTCATATCGATAGACAGACCGTATCCCACGCTGTCTATGATCGAAACTTGATCAATGATCGGGCTAGTTTGGGTAATGATGGCGTGCCTTTCCGAAATGGTAACGGCCGCAGCGGTATTCCCACCCGATCCGCCATCGCGGAATTCAACATGTTGTAAGACTGAAATCTCAGGCATGCTATCGCCAAAATACAAGGTTCCCCATTGGGGCACCCCAGTAGCCGTTTCAAACACAATCGGCTCTTCAGCCGTCCCTAACGCCATCAGTTGGGCCGGGCTGAACAAGCCCCCAATACTCACGCTGTAGTCACCGCAGAAAATAACGCGCGTGCCCGCTTCGATGGTGAGGGTCGAATTTCCACGAATTGTAAAATTGGTCCCCACATAAATCTCATCTGTCCAAACAGTGTCAGTCCCAACTAGATCGTTACCACCACTAATATCTGGGCTGGCACAGCTATCGAGCTGCGGATCGGCCGAAACCGGCGTTTGCCACAGGAGCTGTATGCCCAACACCCCCATCAAAGCAGCTAGTAAAAACGGTAAAAATTGTTTCAGTCTCATTTATTTCTCCTGATTGTCACTAAAAGTATGGTCGTTTTTTGCAACCTCACCTTGTAAATACACAAGCAAATCATCCAGTTTTTCAAAGTGCATCGTCTCGTTTGTTTTTGGGTTTTCTAGACGAACGATGATTTGATGAGCATTCCCTCCATTCACACGGCTATGAGTGGTCATGAGGCGCAAAATATAGCTTTTCGACGAAGTTAGCTTCATGAGGAGTTGATATAGGTGGGAGAAAATGCTAATGAATCAGTAATAAATCGCAGCGTTGAAAAGCTAGTTTTCAATCGGAATTTCGAGCGTGTGTTACTCTTTTGCAACGGCTTTTTCCACAGATAAAATTAGGATAGTAGCTTTCCGTGATTTCACCGTGATATGCCTGACGTGTAACCCTGTATGATCGAATTGAATTGCCTTGGTCAGCCAACCTTGCATGATGATGCTGCGCAAAAAGTTGAATTTTCTTCGAGTAAAGTATTTGCTCTTTTTATTTTTTTGGCCGTTACCAACAAACCGGTCTCTCGATTAGAATTGGAAGGGCTGCTGTGGGGGGAATCTGAAGCGAAAAAAGCGCAAACCAGCCTGCGATCTGCGATCTACAACATCAACAAATATTTGGACGGGGTGCTGATCACCGACCGAAAAACGGTGACGTTTGCGGCCGGTGATCAGACCGCGATTGACCTCAAGCGTTTTGATGCCCTCGTGCGAACTGGCACCCAAGAAGACCTTGAAACCGCCTGCTCCCTGTATCGTGGCCCCCTTCTAGATCAGCTCACCATTGATGATGCGCCTGAATTTGAGCATTGGCTCGTCTTACACCGCGAGCAGTATCGGCTGCGTTATTTTGATGCGCTCAGTCAGCTTGTTCAGCTATACACGGCCAGAGGTTCCCAAGACAAAGCGATAGGCGCTTTGAACCAGTTGATCGAGCTGGAGCCATGGCAAGAAGGGGCATATCAGCAGCTCATGACCGCTCTAGCAAGAAGAGGAAGTTACAACCGGGCACTGAAGGTTTATGACCGCTGCCAAGACAATCTGAAACGAGAGCTTGATATTGAGCCGATGCCTGAAACAGTCGCCATTTATGAAGAAATCAAAGCTTTAAGAGATCGGCCGGTACAGCATAATTTACCCGCCGTACCCACATCTTTAGTCGGGCGCGAAACGGAGCTAGAAAGCTTGGTCCGTCATTTACTGGGTCAGAAAAAACGGCTTGTGACTCTAGTTGGCTATGGAGGCGTGGGGAAATCAAGCTTAGCGCTTGAAATTGGACATCGGCTGGCCCGCCATTTTCTGCACGGGGTCACTTTCGTCCCCTTAGCGTCTGTAACCGATCCAGCTTACTTAGAGCTAAAAATGATCGACAGCTTGGGGGTTGATCTTCCCCCACAAGCAGAACCGACAAAGTTTTTAGTTGAGCAGCTTTCAAACCAAGAACGGCTCCTGATTTTGGACAACGCAGAGCAACTGATTGATCCTTGTGCGGACCTGATAGTGGCCCTGCTCCAAGCTGCTGAGCGGCTTACCGTTTTGGTTACATCGCGTGAGCCGCTTGCAATGCGATCTGAGCAGCTTGTGCGGTTAGGGGGTCTGCCATTTGAGCCTTTAGATGGAGAACTGTCCACTTCTGGACGTTTGTTTCGTCATCGAGCCGTACAAATTGATCCGAATTTCGAAATGACATCTGCCAATTTCGAAGCCATCAATCAAATTTGTAATTTGGTTGATGGGCTGCCGCTGGCACTTGAGCTGGCCGCAGCTCAAACGGCCAGCCAGTCTTGCAAAGCGATCGAACAGACGCTGCGTGAACGGGTGAGTAACCTAACTGGATCGTACCGTGATCTGCCTCCGCGCCATCGATCACTCCGGGCACTGTTTGACCAGTCTTGGCTCAGTCTTTCAGATCGATTGCAGCAGATTCTTGCCGGGCTTTCTTGTTTCAGAGGGGGATTTTCGGCCGAAGCTGCGGCTGCAGTCTGTGAAGCCACACAACAAGAGCTGGCTGAATTGTATGCTAAATCCTTATTAAAGCGTGTCGATGATCGGTACGACATGCACAATTTGGTGGTCCACTATGCGGCCGAGCAGCTCGTTACGTTGGGTAAGGAAGAAAGCATCGTACATGATCACGGCCGCCACTTTCGCCAAGCGCTGCGGTTGGCTGCAGGGTCATTGCCGCGGGCGGACCACGCTAAATTAAAACTGCTCCGGCTAGACGTTGAGAACATCCGAGCGGCGTGGCTTCAGATCATCCATTCGGCCGATTGGGTTGAGATAGGCGCAACAACCCACCCTCTGGCCCAATTTATCGAAGCTTCAAACAGCTTTCAAGAAGGAAAGATTCTCTTTCAACAAACGATAGAGCAACTTGTCACTCCCAATCAATCAGACCCCTTAGAACAGCAGCTGGGCGTCGCCACAATCAAAAACCGATTGGCCGTGCAGTATGTGCGTACGGGAAATTTCCCAGATGCGCTCTTAACAACGGATGAAACGATTGAGGTTTTGCAAAGGACCGATGCCCAGATGGAGCTGGCGTTTGCGCTGAATCTAAATGGGGTTTGCCGACTGCTCACCAACGATATTGACGGGACCATTGACCGGCTTGAGCGGTGTGCAGCCATTTATCTGGCGTTAGAGGCCGAAGAGTCATTAAAGCCGCTGGTGAACCTTGGTAGTTTGTATATGCGCTCCGGCCGGTACCGCGAAGCGATTGAGACATTGCAAAAAGGGATCCCGCAAGCGGAAACAAATGGGGACGATCGGGCGTTGGCCCATATGTACAATAACATTTGTGCCTGTCTGATCTTGACCAATCGGTATGATGAAGGGCTTGTCTACTGCAATCAAGCGATTGAGGTGTGTGAGCGGATCGATTTCTACACGGTCAAAACAGTGGCGTTGCAAAATAAGGCGGAGCTGTTGTTTTATTTGGAAGAGTACGCAAACAGCTTAATGATCGCAGAAGAGAGCCTTGCGCTTGCCATCCAAACAGGGTCTAAGCAGTATGAACTGATTAGTCTAAAAAAGGGGATGTTAGCG
>JBCCSO010000389.1:0-5108 GCA_039199965.1 Chloroflexota bacterium
AGAAAGTGCTCGATAAGCTTGATTCAGACACCTTGCAAGAATTTCGCATATACCTTAATTCTGATTTAAAAGAAGCGATGCGGCTCGTAAATCTGCGTAAGCATCTAAACCAGCTCTTAAACGATATTTCACCCGGCCGGGTTTTCCTCATTCAATCAGGTGGTAGCTATCTTGAACTGGCAACAGATCAAAATGTGGCGCCCGGTATCATCGCGTATGAAAGTTACTTTGAAGCAGCGGCCGATGCTGGCAAGAGTGGAGAGGTTCAAGAGTTTGAGCTAGATGCGGCTCGTGAACTGGCATCCAGCCAGAATATGGTGCTGTGGGTTGCCACGGCCGATGGGGAGACAGTCCAAGCTTAAAGGTCAGCTCTTAGTCGGCTTGGGTGGAATAATTTGATCAGCCTCCAATTGGCCGAACAAATTACTGAACATTTGCTCAGTTGCAATAGATGACTCAAATCCATGCCTGCGCGCTTTTTCCATTGAGTATTCCGCATCCCAAGTCAGCGCCACAGACGCAGCTAAAAAGTTGCCCGAGAACACAGACTCCAAAGATTGGTGGGGAAGTTGATGTTGTTCACAAATCTGTTTCCAAGCAGATTTGCGATCTGCTAAAAGCACATTCAGATCAGCCCCTTCGTCAGGGATGGCGATTTCCATATCAAAATATTCCCCCAACCAAGGCCATATCTGCTCCCAGCTCACCACATCTCCATTGACTAAGTTAAAAATCTGATTGGTGGCCGCAGGGTCTTTGGCTGACCAAGTCATCATTTGGGCCAGTAAGCTTGCATCGCTGTATTGGCCAATTGCCCGATACGCCTTCCATCCGGCCGGGAACACAAGTTTCTGCCCACTGGCTTTCATCAGCCACGCATAGATCGCTAGCCCATACCCGATGTTCTGTGAGGGTTTAGGGGACTGGCCGATGATAAAGGTCGGCCGGACGATAGACCACGTAACGGGCTGGTCCAGTTCATTTTGTACATACTCTTCAGAAGCAGCATAAATATTAAAACCGGGATGGGATGGCTGATCCTCAGTAAATGGAATTTTGAATCCCGGATAAATCCCCGGCCCCATGTGCATCCCATAAAATTTGCCACCCGTCAGCAGAGCGACATGTTCTAGCTGATGGGGGGGCTGCTCAAGAACATCGGTTATATTTTTGAGCATACTGCGATTCCGATTCTCAGGATCATAGTTGCCAGATGCCCGCGCAAAACCGCGATAAAACACATCATGCAAGCGTCGGCTCCGCTTGAGTTGGGGCACAATCCAACGGGTTGTAAAAGCAAGCTGACGCTGCAGCTTCATCGGGTGGACCATATTTTCTTCCGAACCGGGGATACCGCCGGGAGGATTGACCCAAGCGGTATAGAACAAGTAGGAAACAGAATACGGCCGGAGCTTCATCTCCAAATCTGCTAAATTATTCAGATCGGATTCTATCAGGGTAACTTGATCCGCAAGGTGACTTAAGTTGGAACAGTCACGAGCAATGGCAATCACGTGCCAATCGGTTTGATTTGCAAGGTGATGGGTCAGAGAGTAGCCAGCGACACCGGTCGCACCTGCAATTAATGCTGTTTTTTTCATAAAAGTGGGCTAGTCAAGATAGTGTTCGGCGGGGTAATACAACAATTGCTTGACAATAATCTTTATTGTTACTATTATTACCCCAACTTGGCTAAACATCTTTCTACTATTTAGTATCTTATGGCAACCTGTTTCGTCGCATAGTACGAAACCCGTTGGACGAAATGTTAGCCAAAACATAAATTAATTTTCAAGCAGATGATGACAATACGGTTGGTCCCTCAAAATCATTATCTGTCATTTCTCGTCAATTCTACCAAAGAAAAACAGTTGATTTAGAACTTATTAGCAATAAATTTAAATTAGTCTAAACTCAGTTAGTCTAAACAAGTTTCTACTAATTTCAGGGCATCGAATTAGAATGGTAACCAGAACCTCCGGCCTCACCTCTACATTCAAAGGACGCGAACAAGAATTAGCCGTACTCGACCGCTTGTGGGCGCAAGAATCAGCCACGCTGTTTGTGTTGTACGGCCGTCGTAGGGTAGGGAAGACACGCTTACTCACACACTGGCGCAAACATCACAGCGAAAATGCCCTGTATTGGGTGGCTGAACCAGGAGCCCCAGCCGATCAGCTTAAATCTTTTTCACGCGCCCTATTCCGCTTTGAAAACCCGGGTAGCAGCGTACCGGCCGGTATCACCTACTCTGATTGGGAGACAGCATTCTGGCACGTCGGCCGGATTGCAAGCCGCCAGCAGTTTGCCCTATTTATTGACGAATTTACCTATCTGCTCGATGCTGACTCAACCATTGTAGGCACCTTGCAAAAAGCGTGGGACCAAGAGCTAAAAGAAACCAACCTGATGATGGGGTTGAGCGGCAGCCACATGGGCATGATGGAAAAACAGGTGCTCAGCTATCAGGCACCGCTTTACGGCCGGGCTACTGAGTTGGTCAGCCTGCCACCGCTCCCATTCGGGGTAACCAAAGAGTTCTTCCCCAACTACACGGCCGAAGAACGGGTCGCCATCTACTCAATTTTTGGTGGGATTCCGGCCTACTGGGAACGTTTTAGCCCTTCAGCACCGCTCGATGAAAACATTTTGTATCAGTTGCTCTCCAACAACTACCTGTTAGACGAGCCATTGATTTTACTGCTGGATCATATCGACAACCCAGCTTACTACGTGGCGATTTTACAAGCCATCTCCGGTGGTAATCGAACCAACATCACTATTCAGCGGCAAACAGGGCTGGCTAAGGGGCATGTCTCCCGCTATTTGAGTTTGCTGCGCGATACCGGTTTTGTAGATCGGCAAACGCCGGTGACAGAACCGGAGAGCAGCCGCAAAAGCCGTTATTTTGTCAATGATCCATTCTTGCGCTTTTACTACTGGTATTTGTCGGCTAATCGCACTCAATTGGCGATTGGTGGGCAAGATCAGGCGCTTGAAGAGATTTTAGAGGCGCTACCAAAATTTATAGAAGAGAATACTTGGCCCGAACTGTGCCGTGATTGGCTACAGCGGGTTGCGATCCATGATGAGCTTCCGACAAAGATCCGTTTTGAGGAGATCGGGAGCGCATGGACTGGCTATCAAGACATTCCGGTGGTTGCTATCAACCATCGCACCAAAGAGTTGGTTCTGGGTATGGCGCTCTGGAATGACTCACCGGCCGGGCTGGTCGATTTACAAGGAATTACGAATAAGACGTCAGCCATCATTCCAAAAGATACCTCAGAGTGGCGGGTGTATTTCACCTGCTTCTCAAAATCTGGCTGGGATGACGAGTCATTGACGTTTATTGATCGCGTTGACGAAGGCAAAGTTGGCACCAAACACTGGCAGGCCCAGTGGTGCAGGCTGATCAGCTTAGATGACGTTGACGCAGACTTAACAAGATTGTCTAAGGTCGTGAGGTGAGTTTCAAGTGCGAAGTAAAAAGTGGTAAGTATGAAGCGGTATGCGCTCTTGACTTAACACTTTCTACTTTAAACTTATTACTTATCACGCTGATGCCCGAGCGATGGCACGCTCAAAACAAGGGATTGATCATCAGTGTTGAAATCGGCAAATAGGCAACAAAAAAGCCTCGGGGGAATCGAGGCTTTTAAGGCTACGGTTGGCATCCGTAGAAATTTGATAGAGGAATGATACCAGATATTTCAAGGTTTTACAACCCTTCTGGTGATTTCTAACCATCAATTCCTAGATCAAATTTTCGAGCCACCACCGGCCGCCTACTCTCTTTTCCCCCGAATAGTGAACCATGTTATGTAAAGTCTTTAGACCTGACAGGTTTTAAAAACCTGTCAGGTCTGGTGCGATAACTGGTCTTAGGGGAAAACGCGGTGACGCGACAGGTCCAATCTCCACAAACGGTGGGGTTTTACGGACAACTGTATAACGACATTGTACGGCCGAATCAGATTTGGCGATCTTCTCGCTACTTTGTGCGCCGTTGGGGACCGATTCTAGAGCCATCCCGCTTTTGGGCCGTTGTAGCCGCCCGTCATCTAAGCTATTTGTCTGAAGAACAAAACGGCAACTTTAAAGCATGGGACAATGAGATAGCGGGCGAAGCCAGTCTAAGCAACTCGCACTACCGCAGACTCAAACATGAGATGGGGGAATCCAGCAGTCCGCTTTCTTTGTTCTTGAAGAAAGGCTCGCTCAGCTACACAAGCAACAAAGAAGGACGCGTACGCAAGGGGCGCACCCGCTATACTGTGCGTTTGGATGACCCACTGACCCCGGCCGATGCTCGGCAGGTGGAAGCGGTTCTGCGGGATCAGGGGCTGAATCGGTCAACCAAGCCTGAAGAAATCGTCAACATTTTGGATCGATGCCGGATGCTAGAGCAGACGCGCTTTTATGCGACCGAGAACGAGCTGACCAGCACCACATACGGTAGTTGGCAAGCGATCTACGTAACTGATGTGGTGCAAGCCATCACCCAGAAAAACTTGGGTGATTACCCGGCCGTGGCTGAACAAGCAGAGGCACTGCACAGCTATCTAACCAGCGGTGACTTTATCGGCCGCCGCTACTTTAGAGACAGTTGGCTCCCGATTTTGGGAACTGGCCCCGCATGGTTACTCACGTGGCTACGCAGCCACTGCTTCTTGGATGAATCCACAGGTGAAATTAGGAATGAGTTGGCGTTCAGCAAACTAGAGCTGGCTGAAAAGCTAGGTATCCACAAAAATGCGCTTAACAGATGGCTAAAGGCACTCGAACGTACCCCTGAACAGCCGTTCAGCTTTGTAAAAGAATTGAATCGTGCCAAGCAGCCGGACAATGTAGTGCTGGTCACGTTTGAAGTGGGGATGTTTGAGCCGCTCACGGTGAGTGATATTGAAGTGTTAAGTGATAAGTATGAAGTGGAAAGTGCTTCTGCCTCCCTCAATCCCAGCGGTCTAGAATCTGATCTACCAAAGATTGGTCCAGAAAATAAATCATCCATAAACACTCACTCTATTACCCCTCTCCTAGGGGAGAGGGTCCCTGCTACGCAGGGGGGTGAGGGGCTGAAATGGCAACAATCACCACCTAATCAA
>JBCCSO010000390.1:0-5105 GCA_039199965.1 Chloroflexota bacterium
GTAAATTCATACTCACCGTACGAATAAAACGAATAGCTGGATAGGCACACGGCATAATCTCCGGCCGGAGCTGACTCAAAATCAGCCACCCCATACTCCAATGTGTAACTGTTCCCATACTGAGATGTCCCGCTGGTAACAAATTCCCCAGCTCCATTATAGAGCTCAATCCCCACAAAGGACTCATATGGTTGATCAACTGGAGAACTAACGTTGATTGACATCTTGCCATCATCTAGCGGCTGATTAAAGGTGTAACAGTCCATATCATTTGCGCCGGTTGCATTCCCAATTGATGCCCCTTGAACCAGCACACCCGCTTCTATCGGCAACCCAGTAGCTGCATTATTTCCTGCGTCAGCCGCTGAGCCTGCATCATTCTCACTTTCAAGAACCAAATCAAACGTGTAGTTGAGCGCATCGGCTGAACCATCGTGCGAGATGTTCAGTCTATAGTTACTAGGATTGCTTGACCCCATCACAATTTCGGCCGATCCTCCGGCCGGTACAAACTCACCCCAGTCATAATTATCCCCATTCCCCAAGTCAACCGATAGATTGGCCGTATTTTCAGCCGGGTTGTTAAACAAAACCCGCACAATCTGCCCCGGCTCCGCTTGAAACTGATAGACATCAAACAGGTCACCACCGTTTTGTATCCCCGTAACCAAGCCATGGTAACCAGCTCCGGCCGTGATTGTTAGTGGATCATTCCCCATGCCTGCATCAACCCCGCTGTTGGCATCATTTTGGCTGCTTTCGACCAACTCCTTTGCCGCAGCAACAGCAGCCTCCTCTGACTCCGACATCTCTGCCCCGTCGGCCGTTTCCACTTCAGCTTCAGGCTGAATAACTTCACCCCCGGCTTCCTGTGTGGCGAATGCAGCCACTTCTGTAGCTACTTCACTAGTGAATGCCTCAGACGTGGCGAGAGCCCCCTCACCCGCTACTTGTTCAATCGCCTGCTCAACCGCTTGCTCCGCGATTCGCTCACCCACATTACATGCGGCTAACAAAAACACCGTCCCCAACAAAAAAATTCCCACCCAAACTTTACTGCGTATCATGATTTATTTCTCCGTCATTTGAGCGGGTATGTGCTTCTGCCTCATTCAAGAACCGTTCAACAAACTGCTCTAGCTCTTCAAACTCTTGGAACATATGGCTTTCACCCGTGCGCGGATTTTCTAGCCGGAATCGGGTTGTTGAACCATCTTGCCAACAGCGTAAAATGAAAACGGAATAATTGAACATCACCCACTCGTTTGATAAATTTAGGGACAGTATGGAAACAGATCGTCAATTCATCGTGAAGAGAGCATTGAAGCAGTTTGATTAGATTTGAACTTTTTGGGTATCCCACAGTCTGGCAAGATGGGAAACAGGTGACAGGTTTTATTTCAGAAAAAGCGATGGCGCTGCTCATTTTTTTTGTTGTTAGCCAAAAGACCCATTCGCGCGACTATTTGACCGGACTACTCTGGGGAAATTCGGCCGATGGGAAAGCCAAGGCCAGCCTGCGCTCCGCTCTCTACAACTTAGGTCAGCTCTTTCCGGGATTTTTAGAGGTCAGCCGCAAAACAGCTGCTGTCCACCCCGCAGCAAGCTATCAGCTGGACATAGATCAGTTTAGGAAAAACCAAAATGCAGCGTTACACACGGCCGAATATCTGGCCGGTTTTTATATTTCAGACGCCCCAGAATTTGAAGAATGGCTCCTGCGTGAGCGCGAGCAGCTCCGCGCACAGGCGATTGCGATCTGGCAAAAAAATACTGAAATAAATCAAAACGATGAAGCCAAACACGTCGCGTTTGACGCCCTCCGCAAGCTTGAACCTTGGCGCGAAGAAGTCTATCAAAGACAGATGGCACTTTTTGCCAGAGCAGGCAATTACACGGCCGCGCTTGATATTTTTCAACAGTGCGAACAGGCCCTAGCCCATGAGCTAGACATCTCACCCTCACCAGAAACAGAGCAGTTAGTCAATCGAATCCGGCTAGCGCAATCGCTGCCTCGTCATAATTTACCCGCTCAAACAGCTCCATTTTTCGGCCGTGAACAGTTGATTTCTAAAGTAAAAACTGCGCTTAAAGAGCACAGGCTCATTTCTTTAGTAGGTTTGGGTGGCAGCGGCAAAACCAGCTTGGCACACGCCATCGGCCGCCAGTGCGCGACATACTTCATGCACGGTGTAGGATTTGTGAGTTTAGAGCAGGTCAAGGCGAGTGAGCCCAGTAGCATTCCGGCCGCCATCGTGCAGGCACTGGTTCAGGTCGACATGCTCCCGCCCAGTCGGGAAGCTGATACCGTTCATCTGTTAAACCAAATGCCTCAGCGGAATATGCTGCTCATCTTAGACAACTTTGAACACCTCATCCAGTCAGCCCAAATTATCAATCAACTGCTCAGTACAGCGCCTGAGCTACACATCCTGATTACCTCCCGTCAGCGACTGCAGCATCCTCAAGAACAAGTTTTTCACGTCGATGGATTAAGTCACGAGGCATCGGCTGCACTATTCACCTCTATAGCACACCGCGTTCAGCCCAGCTTCGTTGCTGATCAGGCCACTTTGGACATTTGTAAACTGGTCGATGGGCTTCCGTTGGGGGTTGAACTTGCAGCAAGCTGGGCTGACGTGCAGCCTCCAGAAGAAATTTTGTCTGACTTGCGCAGCAGCTTAAACATTTTGCAAGATGAGACAAGCCACCGGCCAGAACGACACCAAAGCATCAGAGCAATCTTTGAACAGGCATGGCAGCATCTTTCAACAGCTCAGCAAAAAATCTTGGTTGAACTAACCCTCCTCAACGGGGGATTCACCTCAAAAGCGGCCAAACTGATTGCTGGTGCATCAACGGCCGATCTGCGCGCACTCAAAAATCGCGCCTTAATTTACACTGTTGACCATCGATTCGACCTGCACCCGCTTTTGAAACAGTTTCTTCAGACAAAGGGGTCACCTCAGAAAAAGTCTGAGTTTGCCGCGTTTTACCTTTCTCACTTCTCAAAAGTTGGTGAAACAAACAACCTCACAAAGATTAGAGCGCTAACAAGTGATTACGAAAACTTTGCTCAAGCTTGGCGCTGGGCGGCCGATCATTCGCCCAAACTGCTACTGAGTCCGGCCGGATATTTACATATTCTTTTCTCAGATCGCGGATTAGATGAGTGGTCAAACAAACTGGTTGAATACGCTTTGAGCACGGTCCCCAACGGTCTCAAAATGACTCAGCTCACCGTGCGGCTTAAACTTGAAAAAGTTTATTATCTGTTTTGGCAGGCCAAACAACCTGAGAATGCTGTGGCAGTACTGTCTGAAATCGAGCAGTCTCAGCCCAACTGGGGCGCATGGCAAACGGAAAATGCCTACTTTCACACACTCTCAGGGTGGATACGCCACTATTATTTTAAAGATCCAATCTTAGCCAAAAACCACTATCAACAAGCAGCCGATATTTGGCAAACATTGAACAACCAAAATCAGCTTGCCAGCCGATTATTAGATCTAGGAAATGTTGCCTTTGAGCAAAAAGAGTATGAAGCGGCCGAACAACACTGGAACAATTGCGCGCTAGCTGCTCAGTCTGTAGACAATCAGATAGCATATGCCTGCGCTGAATTTTCGCTGGGTCGTTTGGCAAGCGCCAAGCATGATTTCAAGTCTGCCAAAGACCGGTTGGCACTGGCCCAGCCTCATCTCAATAAACATTATGGTCTGCATTCAGAATGGCTGACGCTGCAGGGTAAACTGCACATCTGGCTAGAGGAGTTTGACCAAGCGGAGGCGTCCTTTCTCAAGCAGCTTGAAGTGTGTCAAATCTACGGCCGGATTGATCACACTATTGCAGCTTACTGTAATTTGGGTCGATTGTGTTTGCTTAAAGGGGAACCTAATCGGGCAGCCACCTACTTTTCAAAAGCAGAATTTATAGCATCAGATGCAAAACTCCCTGAGTACATAGAACAAATCAGTAGGTACAAAAATCGGCCGCAGTTTACGGCCGATGAGTCATGATTAGTCAGACTGGCTCAGAAACGCTACCGTCTGCTGCGCCACCTCTGGGTCTTTCAAAATCCGTTTGTGGCCCAGTCCGGCCGTTTTTCTGATCTCAGCGTGATTCAGATGCAGAGCGAGCTTGTGGCTGTCACCCATCGAAATGATATGGTCATTTTCATCGTGCCAAATTAAGTTTTTACCCTGAATCTTTTGAGCAGCCGCCAGCATATTCCAACTGTCTCGCTGAATGTTTAAGTCCTTCTCAAGCCGACACATCATCGAATCTAGAACATCGTCTGTCATACCAACTAGGCGCTGAAAGATATCAACGTGGACCATTAGGTTGGTCATTGGAGCCACAGTAACTATTTTCTCTGGCTGTCTACAGTTAGCCTGTTCAAGCGCAAAGAACGTAGCGGCTCCGCCAAATGAGTGGGCCACAATCCCATAAAAACCGCCAAAATGTTGGCAAACTAATTCGATGGCTTGAGCGTAATCAAAAACGGTGGTGGTGAGCTGACCAGACTCTCCGTGTCCCGGTCCGTCCAAAGCCACTACACGATATCCGGCCGCCAGCAAAGGCTCTACAAATCCTAGCATTGTGCCAACTTGGCCTTCCCAACCGTGGATCAACAGTACCGTTCTAGAACCAGTGCCCCATTCGTATCCGACCAGTTTTGTTTTATTGTACGGGAGTGCGAATCGCTGTGCCCCACTGGGGAACTGAGACAAGTAGTGCAGTTTCTTGCGGCGCGGCCGGCGAAAGAGAAAGTAAGATACGCTCGTAGCCGTTCTAGGTGCTAAACGACAGACTGTGCGCAGCGTGGCTGTTTGCACTTTCTGTGAAAAGTTTAGGTCAAATCCTTTGACCGATTCAGTTTGAGGTGTTGGTGGTTTCTTGGCTTCGGCCGATGTCGCGGTCGCGCTGGTGGACGTTTGGATACGAACAGAGTCATTCATCATAAGGTTGGTCTTCCGTTTTGCTACAACCCACACAGGGGCAAAAGGTTGTTCACATTCTTAAAGTAACAAGAAATCGGCTGTTCAAGGTCCCAATAATTCAAATTTTTGTCTCAACTATGGTTGGTGTGACGCTGCTAAAAA
>JBCCSO010000391.1:0-5104 GCA_039199965.1 Chloroflexota bacterium
CGGCATGAATCGGGGCTTTTTGATTTCCAATGGGGAATCGCCAATGCAGAACTGGGAACGGCGGCGTCATTCTTCATTGTTCGTTGTCCGTTCCACATTGTCCGTTTTATTCGAAAAATTTTGCGGTCCTTATGATCTTTGTGCAGGGCGCGGGCCTCGTTAGCGAAGCGGCCTCGTGCCCGCCCGGAAATGGCAGTAAATCATCGTAGGGTGTGTTGTTGATCAGTTCATTGTGCTCATACCAAGGTGATCACGAGGATCACCCCTACACCTGCATGATTTTTCATTGTGCGTTCATGTCCGGGCACCCACGAGGGGACGCCCCTACGCCTGAATGATTAAGCTTAGAAATATTGTGCACAACATCGCGTAGGGTGCGGACCTCGTGCCCGCCCGGTCATGGCAATAAATCATCTCTGGGTGTGCTGTTGACTGGTTAATTGTGGGCATGCCCGGGGCACCCACGAGGGGATGCCCCTACGGTTGGTTGGTTTCATGTTGACAAATTGTCCGGTGGGTTTCGTACCCGCCAAATTATTTCGGTGAATCACCCGTAAACGCCTTCTCAATCCAATTTTGTTTACTCGCATCAAAATGGGCACTGGCTGCCCCTAAAAACGGCCGCATATGATTGGCAACCGTAAAATGCCCGCTGAATCATTGAACTTTCGTTAGTAGCACCTTAAATTCATCCAGCTAAATAAATGAGCCTGCCTTTGTCGGCAAAAAATCCCACATCAGCATCTTGTGTTACTGCTTAAAACACCTTTGGCTCTATTAACTACCTGTACTGATTATCTGCCCATATTCAAATCGGCCTTGACATTGTGTCTGTTTTACACTATCTTATTTAGTGTAATGAAAACACTATTTATTTGAGGGCGAATGATGAGCATTTTAAGTGATAGGCTAATTCGATGGGACCGTGCTGAAAAACCAGAAGAGCTGTTTGGGTGTGACACAAGTTTAACGATCGTTGAGCTCAAAAAACGGTACCGTAAATTACTGCTTGAAGTTCACCCTGATCATAATCCGGCCGAAAAGCAACTGGCAGAGAAGGCATTTTTTCTGCTGCAAAAATGGTATGACATTGCCGTTAAAAAGCTTGATTCAAAATCGTACGGCCGCAGCCCGATCATCGAAATTGTTAGCAAGAATAACCGCTATGTCGGCTATCAAGAACCTGTATCAGGTGATCTGTCAGACATTTTCTGCGCTTCTGATCAGCATGCATGCCAAGTCATCATAAAAATACTGCATCACCCTAAAAACAATGACTTGATTGCTGCAGAGAAAAGATCAATCCAAATTATCAATCGACAGCTGGCTCTTGATCCATTGCGCCCGCACTTTCCAACCTTCATAGAACAGGTCAAGCTAAAAGATAAAAATGGGGCTGAACGCCTTGCGAACGTGTTGATGTTAGAAAAAGGAACTTATTCATTGGCTGATGTCAAAAGGCGCTTTCCCAGCGGGGTTGATCCTGCGGACGGTGCATGGATGTTCCACCGTCTGCTGGCCGGTTTGGCCAAAACGCACGAATTAGGCCTAGTCCACGGCGCTGTATTGCCAACCCATCTTCTCATTCGGCCGGAAGATCACAACGGCATTTTGATCGATTGGTGTTACAGCGTTGAAATTGGTGATCGAATTCAAGCGATTAGCCCGCCGTATCAGCATTACTATCCCCCTGAGGTGCTTGCCAAACGGCCGGCAAGTGCAGCGACAGACGTTTACATGGCGGCAATGACAATGTTGGAGATTCTTGGTGGAGATGGAAAGAGGGGGCAACCATCCCCTCAAACCCCGCCACTGATGGCGGCCTTGTTGAAAAGCTGCTTGATTCAGTCGCCTCACCGACGGCCGCAAGACGCATGGGAAGTATTTGAGCAGAGCCATAGCATTTGTAAAAAACTTTTTGGAAAACCGGTTTTTCGAGAATTTGAAATGTGATAACGATCAGGCGTGGGTGGGAGCTAGTGCTTCGCCCAACTTCTTTTGTAGGTTTCTGTTTGAAAATGGCGAAGATTTAAGTGTTTGTCCCGTGACAGCACCTAGTAATATTTGTTTGGTCAAACACTAGCCAATGCTAGACCTACCTGCCGCCTAGAATTTAATTGGAGATAAAAAATCATGGGATATTCAAAATGGAGTAACAACGCGTTTGCCTCACGTCAAAAACACCGGAAGGCAACCAACACAAGCGCATTCACCTACGATGATCATATTCGACACACGGGCAACTTCGTCGTCCACGATGAGATGAACCCTTTTGGCAAAATTCGGGAAAGCCGGGACAGTGAACAGCATCCTGAATCAGTTGCGATTGGGGTTGTTTTTGATGTGACAGGCTCAATGGGGCGGGTCCCTCGGGTATTGCAGACAAAGCTTGGCTCACTCATGCGCCTGCTGATTCAAAAGGGATATGTTAAGCATCCGCAGGTGCTTTTTGGGGCGGTTGGCGACGCTTATTGCGATCGCGTGCCGCTGCAGATTGGCCAATTTGAATCAGGAATCGAGATGGATGACGATCTTGGCAAAATCTTCTTAGAAGGTGGCGGTGGGGGGCAAGTTCATGAAACGTATGAGCTGGCTCAGTATTTCTTCGCTTATAAAACAGAGATTGACTGCTATGAAAAGCGAGGTAAGAAAGGTTATTTATTCACCATTGGTGATGAAAAACCATACAAGGTGATCCGGCAAAATCATGTCGCTGATCTGATGAATGACTCGTTGGAAACAGACATTTCTATTGAGCAGGTGATCGGGGATTTGCAGAAAAAATACGAATACTTTCACATCGTTCCGGCCAATACGACACACGGCCGGAAGCCGGAAATTCAGCAACACTGGCGGGATTTGCTTGGTGAACGCGTCTTGGTTTTGGAAGATGAGTCGGCCGTGTGTGAAACCATCGCCCTTGCCATTGGTCTGTGCGAAGGCACCATCGATGATCTTTATGCCGGGATTAGTGATCTAGCTAGTGCAGGGTACGACAAAAATGCCGCTACTGTGGCCAGCAAAGCTCTAGAACCTTTTGCGACCACTGGTCATGCCTCTTCGAACGCGGTTGCAGCGGTTTTGCCCGCACTAAGCGGCGGGTCAAAACCAGACGGCCGACTATAAGCAGAGCCATTGTGAATAGGGTTCGATGAATCAAGAATGACTGACTTGATTCTATCTTTATAAACAAAAGAGTCGCATCGATAAGATGTGAGTAAAAGACCTTTCAGGTTTTCAAAACCTGAAAGGTCTCGCAATACTAGATCGCACACTATTTCTAAGTGAGGAGCAAAAAAGAGACTTTGATGAACAAGAAAATCTATTTAACGGTCGATCTGGGCTTTGGTGATAGCGGAAAGGGCACAATTGTTGATTATCTTGCGCAAAAAACTCAGGCGCATACGGTTGTCCGATTCAATGGCGGGGCCCAAGCGGGGCATCGGGTAGTAATGAATGACGGCCGTGAGCACGTCTTCTCACAGTTTGGCAGCGGCACTTTGGCCGGTGCCGATACATTTTTGTCACGCTTTATGCTCGTTGAGCCTTTGGCGATGGTAAACGAAGCCGAACATCTTGAATCAATTGGTGTTCCTCACCCCTTGAGCCGCATATCGATTGATCCGCAAGCACCCATCACCACCCCGTTTCACAGGGCCGTTAATCGTTTAAAAGAGCTGGCACGCGGAGATTCAAGACACGGCAGCTGCGGCATGGGGATTGGGGAGACTATGGTTGATCTGTTGGCGTATCCCGGCCCCGTCATACGGGTTGGTGACCTGTCTGATCGAAATATTCTGTCTAATAAATTGCGCTTCGTTCAGACCACCAACCAAGCCAAGCTTGAAATGCTGACGGGCAAACTACCTGATCATCCGCAAGTAAAAGAAGAACTTGATATCTTGTATGACACAAGCTGGGTTGATTTTTTAGCTGAAGAATATTGTGAGATCGGCCGACAAATTTCAATTGTCTCTGAAGGCTATCTGGAAAATATACTCAATCGTGACGGGGCGGTTATTTTTGAGGCAGCTCAAGGGGTTTTGCTAGACGAATGGTATGGTTTTCATCCCCACACCACGTGGAGCACAACGACATTGGCTAATGCTGAACAACTTCTGCATGAAGCACATTACGATGGCGCTGTAGAGCGAATCGGTATTTCACGTGCCTATTCGACTCGTCATGGGGCAGGCCCGTTGATTACCGAAGATGAACAGTTGACACAGCTCTTGCCAGATGCCTGCAACGGAGATGATGCGTGGCAGGCAAGTTTCCGCAGCGGTTGGCTCGATCTGGTCATGCTTGATTACGCCGTACGCGTTAATCATTTGCCGAGCGATATAAATTCGATCGCTTTAACGTGTCTGGATCGACTGCAGGAACTCTCATCTATCAAGGTGTGCGTTGGTTACCAGATACATGGTCAGGTTGTTCGACAGTTGCCGATCAAAAAGAACCTCAGAAACTTGCAGGCTCAAGAAAAATTGACCGCGCTACTCAGAAATGCAGAGCCGATTTTAGAAATTGTCGAGCGGCCGACTGACCTGCTGTCACTCGTTGAGCAGACCACGAACACCCCCATTTCAATCCTGTCAAATGGACCAACTGCTGGGGATAAAGCTTTTGTCAAACATCAGGAAAGGAAACGTAATCGGCCGATTCAAGTGCTTGATGTATCTACTTCTATCCAAGCTGCATAAAAATGATCTGCGTCTGAGAGATTTTATGGGGTATCTGGTATATCTGGGGCGGGGGGCGTACCTGTTTAAACTTGTGTGGAGAGATATTTTCACCCCTTGGTTCGCAAAATAGCTATATTATGTTAACCAACCTCTTTTTTGCTAGCCTAACCTAAAGATAATGGGTAGTGGCTAATTTGTAACTGGTAGCTTTTTGAGACTGTATTCGTGAATAAACAATGTCAGCGCATATTCATGATATTCTTCTGACTTTGAAAAAGAGAATGTGTGCCGGACAAAACACGCTAACCTTTTTCGCAGCGTATTATTCCAACGCTCGACATGTGCCGTTTCACCCGTTTCCTTACCCACCGATTGATGATCTTGGCATAGAGTTCCAAACACAGTTTGATAACTTTCCC
>JBCCSO010000392.1:0-5091 GCA_039199965.1 Chloroflexota bacterium
CTTGAGCTTTCAAACAGCATTAGCCTGCTTCAGGCGACTCGCAACCTTTCCCGAACAACGGCTTTCTTTATTACCCCGTTCATTTTATTAACGGTTACTGTCAGCTTATCAATTTATACTGCATCGCTAGCCCGCACGATGGACTATCAACTTTTTGATGAAACGTGGTATCAAATTGGAGCTGACCTTAATTTGTTTACCAGCCCCAATCCGTTTGGAGATCAAGAGCGGTTTGGCTTTGTGAGTCGGGAAGACAACACGTCAGACACCTACATTTTTCTGCCTGTCTCTGAATACGAAAATATTGCGGGGATTGAGGACGCAACGCGCATCGGCCGCTATCCAGCCACTATTGGAGAGGAGCGGCAGGAAGTTGAGTTTGTGGGGATTGAGTACGACACGTTTCCTCAAATTGCCTACTGGCGCGAAGACTTTTCAGTTTATCGGTTGAGTACGCTAATGAATGCGCTCGCCTTTTCGCAAGATGGGGTTCTGGTGTCAGAATCATATTTGCGGACCAACAACGTAGCTGTGGGTGATTCATTGGCCCTCGTAGTTAATTTGGAAGGTGGACTGGTTGAGCTTGATTCAATGATCGTGGGATCGTTTAAAATTTTTCCCACGTGGTACCCGTCTGAAGATCAGCCAATCATCGTCGGCCGACTGGATCATTTGTTTGATCAAGCTGGCTCAGAATTTCCATATCGCCTGTGGATGAATACGGACGGCCGACTGGACGATGACCAGCTTCAGACAGACCTGCTCGATAGACGTATCGTTGGCAGCAACTGGGATGAGCCGTTCACAATTGTGCGGTCTGAGCAGATTAAACCAGCTCGTCAGGGACTCTTCGGGCTACTATCTATCGGTTTTGTGGCGGCCGTTATTCTGACGGTTTTAGGCTTCTTTCTCTACATGTTTTTCTCGTTCCGCAGACGCTACGTAGAACTAGGCGTCTTGCGCTCGATTGGGCTGCCATTTGGCACGATGGTGCGCTTGCTGGGTTGGGAGCTAGCGCTACTCATGGGATTTGGTCTGCTGTGGGGGGCAATGATGGGCATTTTGGTCAGTTATCTGTTCATTCCATATTTGCAGGCTGGGCAAAATCCGGCCGACTTTGTTCCCCCTTATTTAGTAGAAATTGCGTGGAATTCAGTCTGGCAAATCTCGCTACTATTTATAGCATTGTACAGTCTCGTTCTGTCTGCTGTCTCAACCCTTTTAAATAGAATGAAATTATTTGAAGCCATCAAATTAGGGGAAGCCGTTTAATATCAGCTAATGCTTGAGCAATCAGGCTATAAGTCCTTAATTTTGTAGGCGCAGTTAACACAGAAGGTTATGTTCATCTCTAGTTAGTTTCTGGTGCGGTTAATCTTTACATCAGATTACTCCGGCCAATGAAAGTTCTCTGCAGCAAAAGTTTTTGCAAAATGCGACCTCGACTTTCACAACCTCTGTCTGTCTTGGCAGAGACTGAGGTAACGGCGCAACCCAACACATCACTTGATTCACAATCATGCATGTAGATAATATACAGCATGCGGCATAAGAGCGAAGCCGCAACGATTTTAACCGTTTATGGTCAGTCTCACGGGGAGATTGACTTTGGTGTTTTTCCGTCTAAAAGAGCATGAATATAAAAAGCTTAAATCATATGGGATTGGTTGTTGCCGATCTTGACAAGACACGGTCCTTTTACATCGACTTTCTGGGATTTGAAGAGATTCCAAGGCCAGCCAACTTTTTGTTTGGTGGAGCGTGGCTTCGTGCTAAGTGTGGTGATGAGGTGCATGTCATTTTGGCGGCCGATACCACCTCAGATGCCGGAATCCCCGATCCCGGTCGGGCCAAATCAGAAGGGCTTGCAACCCATTTCGCTTTTGAAGTTGATGATCTGGAAGGGTTTATTAAACGAGCAAAAGAGATGGGATTAGAGATTGTAGGTGGCCCGATGAATAGGGGGTTGGGTGCCACACAAGTTTATATTCAGGACCCAGATGGATATCAGGTTGAGCTATTCGGGCGTACGGATAGAAAAACTTCTGATCGGATAAGATTGGCTGTGCATGATTAGGTTTTGCGATGACCAGCGCACTTTCTTGACGTAGCATCAGTTTGGTTAAATATGGATCAAATTTACGCTGGTCACAGCCGGGGCTTGGCTCAACGCATGCATCACACCGTCCGGTGGTTCTCCGTCTAAATTGATAAACGACAGGGCTTCACTACCGGGAGCTTCGCGTCCGAGGCGCCACTCTGCAATGTTGACTTGGTAAGTAGCCAGCAGCGTGGCCACTTGACCAATCACACCGGGAATGTCTTTGTTTCGAAGAACCAGCATAGTTCCTTCAGGCTTGGCCTCAATACGATATTCATCAACCTGCACAATGCGTGGCTCACGGCCGCCAAACAGGACACCCGCAATCGTTTTCTGTTGAGTAGTTCCATTCTCGTCCCGCCACTGTGCGCGACAGGTAATCAGATTTGAGTAATCGGCTTCCCCAATGCCGTATTCCTGAGTAATATGCAATCCGCAGTCTTTGGCTATAAATGGGGCGTTGATGTGATTGACGATGTCAGCGCGTGTTTCTAGCAGACCGGTCAGTAAGCCGGCTGCCATCGCTCGAACCATCGGCCGCATATCGTCCCCAGAAATTTCGATTTCAACCCTGCCAATGGTCTCTGGTACAAGCTGTCTCTGGATGTGACCGATTGTTCTTGCTAGGTCTACGTACGGCTGAACATCATCTACATTTCCGTCAACGGGCCATGCCATGTTAATAACATTTCGGTAGGCATTCCCGTGTAGTGCATCAAGCACATTGCGAGCAATCTCTGAAGAAACTGCCGCGATAGCTTCACTGGATTTTGTAGCCAAACTAGGTGTTCGTATAACGTTGGGTAAATTGCATAACGGGTCATCTTCTGGCGAGCTGCCCAAGACGCCATCTAGAGCTACACCTGCCAGTTTCTGGCTTTTAAGAGCGGCCGCTAATGCATCTCCATTTATTAGACGGCCGGAAGCCACATTGATTAGAAAAGCACCGTCCTTCATTTTCTGAATCGATTCCTGATTGATTAGCTGAACGGTCTCCTCCGTCACCACAGTGTGCAGCGAGATAATGTCACTTTCTGCAAGTAAATCATCCATATCAACAAGCGTTACGCCCAAATCGCGGCCAACTATTTCAGACACATATGGGTCCATCGCCAGCACCTGCATGTCAAATGCCTGTGCTTTGGCAGCAACAAGTCTTCCGATCGCTCCAAGCCCCACAATGCCAAGGGTTTTATTAGCTAAGTCAGCAACTCGCCAATCTTTTTGGGCAAAATTTGCATTGGATTCTGGAATTTGCCTACACAGGGCCAGCATGAGCGCAAGCGTATGCTCAGCCGCGGACCCCGCGTTAGCTTGTGGGGTGTTGATCACCATAATGCCTTGGTGTGTCGCAAAATCTAAATCGATGTTGCGCACGCGGATTCCAGTCCGGCCAATCACTTTAAGATTTTTAGCTGATGCCAGCACCGATTGATCCAGCTGTGTCTCAGAGTCAACAAGCAAAGCATGGCATCGCTTTACTTGTGCGGTGAACTCCTTTTCATCATGCGGATCTACTAGATGAACCGTGACTTGACTATCTGCTTCAAATAACCGGTATCCGGCGTTGCCAATTTGGTGAGTAAGAACGATATGGAACATTAAAAAATCTCTGAATTTGATTTTGCCTGATGCTGGAAAGCGGTTTTAAATTTGCTTTCTAGGTCAAGATCATTAAAAGATAAATTCTGTTCTTGGGCCCCAAGCGATTGCGCCTTCTGAATAAGTTGAGCGTAAGGAGGCTTGTTGAAGTAGGCGAGGCTCATTGGGCCCAAGGCGATTAACAGCAAGGGGGCTAGGCTCGCACAGTGTATGAAAACTGGGGCTCCATTAAGGACTTTTTCGCGGGTTATCACACCGCCATATCCTACAAATAGGTCTACTCTGCGGCTAGCCATCATGTCAGACGAGCCATCTCCAATAAGCAGCGAACGGCCGGGTGGTCGGCTCTTAAGAAGCTCTTGGACGATGTCTGCTTTTCCATCGGTAACGGTCAGGGCGCCCTCTTCAAAGGTTTTATATCGGACCGCGCGACCGTCACTCTGACGCCACCATTCGCCTGAAAGTGAGTCATACTGAACGTCTACGGCTCGAACATTGTCAGCTTTAACCCCTAGTGAAATAGCAAACTCTTTGACAGGTTCGAGCAATCCTCCTGAAATGACAAACACCTCTACACCAATATGCTGAAGTGCAGCAATGACATCAGCAGCATCTTCAACAACGGTTTTTTTATAGGCATTTTTGATTTGATGCACCTGTTCTCGCGTCGGGCGCACCGCTTTTAAGCGCTTTCCGTAGACTTCTGAAAGGTCCAGATCGCCATTCATAGCTGCGTTAGTCAGCACTTCAACGCGCCACTTTTTGTCGGCTGATTCTGCCAGAACATCGATCCCCTCAATTGTGCTGAGCGTCGAGTCACAGTCAAAAAAAACATACTGAAAGCTGGGCCATCTCATAAAAATTCGTCCTGTACGCAAAAGGTAGCGGCTTGAATTGGAGAAGAGTATAGGGCAGGGTGGGGGAGTGCTTTCTATTCTACCAACTTTCTGGTTTGATGCCCGATAGCCGAACGATCTGAAAGTTAGGTAGCAGCATCATGATTCTACTGTTAAGTTTTGCTTGTGAAACAACAAGGTTGCGCTACACTCAAAAGTACTTAATAAGCACATCTGGAGGACAAGTGAAATATCCTATATTTGACGGCCATAACGACACAATCTTAGACTTGCATCTTAATGCAAAGGGCCACAATCGCAGTTTTTTTGAAAAATCTGAACATGGACACATAGATTTGCCAAGGGCGCGTGAAGGTGGGTTGGCAGGTGGATTTTTTGCCCATTTCATTCCAAATCCGCCAAAAGAACAGACGATGACAGCCGACAAATATCCCGGCGCTGATGCTGATGCTGACAAGGGATATGAGCTCAAAAAGCCAGTGGGGTTAGCCTATGAGTACGCAACTCGTTTTGCAATGGGGATGGCAAAAC
>JBCCSO010000393.1:0-5079 GCA_039199965.1 Chloroflexota bacterium
ACGGAAGATAACTGGACTGCAGCTGCCATCCGCGCGCAAGAAGACATTAACAAAGATCCAGACAATCCGTTTGCATGGTTTAATCTAGGCACTTCACTTACACAGCTGGGTCTGAAGACAAAGAAAGCTGAGCATTATGAAAATGCGGCGGTGGCTTTTGACAAGGCTCTTGAGATCGGCCTCCCCAGCCGTATGCTGTGGTACCAGCACGGGCCGTTTGTAGCCTACAACGAAATCGGCCGCCATCAAGATGCGTTAGACCTAGCTGATGCCACGCTCGTTGACGCAGGCGGCCGCACGATTGAAGAAGTTTACCTGCACAAAGGGCACTCATTGTCTTATTTGCAAGATTTATCGGGCGCACTGGTGGCGTATAATCAGGCACTGCGCTTGAATGAAAATTTCTATCCGGCTCAGTGGGCAAAGGATTACACAGAATCTATTTTAGACGGGTAATTTAGAACTTAATTCCAGACTTTTATCAAAGGCGCAAGATTTAGTCTCATCTTGCGCCTTTTTTATTTTCTTAAAATGGTAAAATTGATTTCTATCATTTCTAAAAATCCTGATATAACCTAGACATGGCAAAAAAAGATCGCTTCATTGGGCGTCAGTTTGGTGCTTACACTATCGAAGAATTTATCGCCAATGGGGGAATGGCTGACGTCTACAAAGCCCATGATTCAGGTTTAGATCGACCGGTTGCCCTTAAAATTTTATTCCCACAATTTAGCCGAAACGAGCAGTTTATTCGCCGTTTTTCCAGAGAAGCCAAATCAGCCGCTCGGCTGCGCCATCCAAACATTATTCAAGTTTATGCCACAGGCTCAGGTGAAAACGGCGAACCATACATCGCTATGGAATATGTGGCTGGGGGGTCATTGGAAGAAAAGCTTCTTGAACTCGCAGAAAAAGAAGAACTGATTGAAGTTGGGCTTGTCTTACATTTAGTGCGCCAAACTGCAGATGCTCTTCGTGAAGCACAGAAAAATGGCATCGTCCATCGGGATTTAAAACCCAGCAATATTTTGCTGCGGGCCAATGGTCAGCCTGTCTTGACCGATTTAGGGATTGCACTCACCACCAACGAAGCGCGCCTCACTCAAACCAATAAGATGCTTGGCACGCCCGACTATATGTCTCCAGAACAGGCGATTGGTGGCGAGCTAGACGGCCGCAGCGATATTTATTCACTGGGCGTTATGCTTTATGAGCTTTTATGCGGCAGACGCCCGTTTTCTGGTGAGAGTGCGTGGCTCACTATTCACAAGCAAATCAACGAGCCACCCACTCCGCTGGAAACGATCCGCACAACCCTACTTCCCCAGATTTACACCCTTGTTGATCGCTGCTTGCAAAAAGAACCGGCAAATCGGTATCAGTCGGCCGATGAACTCATTGAAGCACTGGATGATGCTATCCGAGTACACAACAATCCGGTAAGCGACAGTCATCAATTGCGCACAATATCTCTGACGGCTGCAGGAATTGAGCCTCCACTTAGCGCGCCACCAGAGCCAGCGCGGTCGACCGCTAGGCCGCGAACGGCTCAGTCGGCACAGTTAAGCGGTCAACAAGCCCACCCCCAAAGTCGCAGGTGGGGGTTAATTAGCACCATCGCTGGCCTGCTTCTACTTGCGGGTGGGGTGGTTGCCTACACACTGCTGGCCTCATCGACAGACTCAGTTCCAGAAACAAATCTTGCTGCATCTTCAACGCCAGACGCGGCGGTCTCACGGCCGTCGAGTACTCCGTCTGATTCTGAAAGTCAGCCAGTTGTTCAGCTACAGCCCACTTCTACAATCGCCGCAGCTACTGCAGATCCTACCAGCACGGCCGTGATTGTTGTCATAACCAACACGCCTGAACCCAATGTGCCACCAACCGAAACGCCACAGCCGACGTCCACTACTGCCCCAACCAGCACAAACACACCACCTCCGTCACCTGAAGTCTCCTCAACAGCAGCAGGAAACAGAACGACAACCAATCCGTCTGTTCTGGCTTCTGGAAACGGACTGCCCATTGGCTTCGAAGATGGAGATATTTGGGGAATTGGGCAAGAAAAAAATGGCTCGTTTTTTGCTACAAATGAAGAAAGCCACACGGGCACAAGCTCTGGCCGCTTAGATTATGACTTCAAAACGGATGAAAATGATTACGTTGTTTTTCTCCAAGTGAATCCGATGGTGGGCATGCCTAATACCATTTCAGCATGGGTTTACGGGGATGGGTCGGGCCACTTCGCAAACGCTTGGATTCGTGATAGCGACGCACAGATTTGGCAGGTTCCTTTGGGACAAGTCTTTCACACCGGCTGGCAGCAAATGACCGGCGCTATTCAGGTAGATCAAGCATGGCCTTGGACCTCGATATCTGGCCCTGACAACAATGAAGTGGACTACCCCATTGAGTTTTATGCATTTGTACTTGACGATTTTAATGCGGACTATGAAGGGGATGGGACAATTTATGTGGATGATATTCAGGCGGAAACGCAAAATCTTCAAAATATTCCCACCAGCCAACCACAAGAGCCCACGGCCGTATCAGGCAATAGTAACGAAAATCCAGCACCAACTGAGAACGCACCCAGCTTTTCAGGTGATATCGGCCGGATTATCTACACGTCTGGTGGCGGTTTATTCACGACAGATCCAAGCTGGACTGCGGGAGAAGATCTAGGCCCTGCCAGCAATGATACCTGTAGCGGCACGCCTGCACTAAGCACGGGAAAGACTTTTAATGTGTACAGAGGTTTCTTCTGTTCCTTGGTTGCCCCAACGCTATGCCAGTCTCCTAATGGACAAAAGGAGTTGGTTATCAACATTCAGGGTAGCCAGATGACGATTAACGTGCGAAATGTCGGAGATAGTTCAACCAATGGAGAGTTTGTCTATGAAGGCTCTGTTGATAATGCTGAGGGGATGCGCTGGGCTCCTGATAGTCAGTCGTATGTGTGGGTAGCCGGTGATACGATGTTCAGGGGATTTGCAGCCGGTGGGTTTCAGCAGCTTTACGGGCCTGTGTTTAACCCTATTATTTCACCAGATAGCCAGACGGTACTTTATAGGAAACCGGTTGGGCCGGGTGTAAATGATATTTGGGCAGCCAACTTAGATGGTAGTGGTGAGGCAAATCTGACAAATAGTTTGACGGCCGATAAAACTTGTGCGGTTTGGGTACTCCCATGACACTGGTTGTCCTTTCAGTCTAATTCTCTATTCCCACCAGCCGCGCATGTCCTCCGGCCCCCGCCAGTCAATCTTTTTCCCTTTTATGAACAAGTCCGCTATTTCTTGCTTTAGACTTTCAATCTCTGGTGGTGTGTTGGCGTTAAACGGCCCCATCACAATAGACACACGACGCGCTCCCCGGCCGACCGTTAGCTTTCGCTCAATCTGAATCTCAAACTGATCTCCATTTTGCTGCTCAATGACCAAAATTTCATCTTCAGCCTTGACCAGCTTATGCTTGTGCATTTCAAGATAGCTGCGTATGCGAACATCGGTTGGCCAATAGATCATGTTGAGCGACTTTTTCCATATTTTTGAGGGATCAACAATTAGCTCAACATAGCCGTTTGGCAACTCTTTAGATCTAGGAGCAAACCCGTTAAACATTTACCCTACCCCTTCAGCCATGCTTCCATCCCAGCAATGAAGGCTTCGTTTCCTGCTTGAATGGTGGTAGATACCCGAATACCGTGCTCGATTCCAGGTAGGGATTGCCCCTTGATGAGTACGCCATGTTCTTTCTTCAAGAATAAAACTAGATCATCCACCGGCCGCCCTACATCAACTACAAGAAAGTTTGTTTGGCTTGGAATATAGGCTAAATCTAGTCGATCAAGCTGCTCATAAATATAGTGTTTACCATCCAAAGCGGCTTTAACATTGGTTTTTAAATGCTCTTGATCTAATAACGCAGCTACCCCAGCCGACATATTCACCCTGTTCTGATGGAATCCACGGTGCAGCCCAGCAATAGCATTTGCTAATTCCGGCTTTGCAATGCCAAACCCCATACGCAGTCCAGCCATTCCGTACGCTTTTGAAAACGTCTGTATCCGTACAATATTTTTACCATCTAAAATGTGCTTGATTACGTCAGGGTAGTCCGGATCAGTCACAAAATGATTGTATACATCATCTGCAATGATCAAAACGTCATCTGGCAGATTGACAACCAAGCGGTCAAAGTCGGCCGACGGCATCATGGTTCCGGTTGGATTATTGGGATTACACAGCAAAATCGCTCTTGTTTTTGGATTAATTGCAGCGAGTATGGCATCTACATCGGGCAGAAAGTCTGGCACCGTTAATGGTACATCTACTGTCGTTGCAAGCTCAAGCGCAGCCACCTTGCTATAAACCCCGAAGGTAGGATGACATATAATCATTTCATCATCCGGCCGTAAGAATGTGCGGGCTACCAGCTCAATCGCTTCATATCCAGACAAACTAGTGTAGAAATGATCAGGGGTCAAACCACGCCCATAAACCTGAGCCATCACCTCACGCATACGCTCATCCCCCATTGGTGGATAAGAGCCAATCCCAGCCGACGCCATGCGAATTGCTGCAACCACTTTAGGTGAGGGACCAAGCGGAGACTCATTAAAATTCATTCGGTAGACTTGATCAGCGGCCGTTTCCGCTTGAATCGCATCCATATCAATTCGGGTTGACTGTCTAGGGTAGCTTTTTATCGGTTCCATAGCTTGTTTTTCTCTCAAATAACAACGTAACGAATTCTCTCACAATGTAGAGGAAGCGCGCCATCATTCATGTCTAATTCTTTGCTGCAATCAATGATCTAGACAGTTTTATCAAAGCCTTTTGCCCAAAAAACAGCCTAGTCCTTTGGATAGCCAAACCACGAAACACACTCATAACCATTAGGTTGATCAACTTATGAGGTACTTTTTTATTAGATGGGCCTTATGCTAGTTAAATTTTGAAAAAGTCCTCTGTTGTGTTACTTCTGATGTCAACCAAAACCTCAGAAAACAACAAAGGACGCGCCATGATAAACGATTTTGATGACTTTTGCTTATTTTTGTACGTCATCGTCGAC
>JBCCSO010000394.1:0-5062 GCA_039199965.1 Chloroflexota bacterium
ATCCCCATCAGGGTCGTTGGGATCTTGCGCAATCGGCGTTTGTGGGATGGTGCCGTAGTAACTCCACTGCCTGCGGCCCTCTTGACGATACCACGCGTTGAGGTCGTCATCTGTGATCACTGTGTAGTTGCTCCATGAGCCAACTTGATAGCGGCCGGAAAGGGTATCTCCGTTTTGCTGGATAGCGCTGGCGCATTCTGTAAACTCGCCTGTGCCTACTGATTGCAATTGCCCGGAAATGCGAATGGCGCAAGCAGCTTCTTCGGCCGCGCTGGCGAACTGGACTGTGTAAAGCGCAATCCCTGCAAACAGTGATAGAAACAAAATGGATAAAACGGTGCGACGGTCAGGTCGAAAAAATAGATGAAAGGGGGTCATGATGTCCTCGTATGAATGTGAAAAACCGATCATTGCAGGTGGCCGCCTGCATATTTTTGACGTCTTGCCACAGGGTACGAAGGAAATATTAAGATGGATTCAAGGGTGATGTTTCCTGAGGAGATGTGTAGTCTTCCCTAATTTTCAGCTCACTTTTTGTTCATTTTGGAGGGCGATCTGCCTAATCATGCCAGATCGCCCGTGATGTTTATCTTAGAATCAAGCGGATAAATCCTGCAAAGACAGCAATGGCCGCCCCAAATGCCAAGGCGATCATGAGCATTGGGTTTGATGTTGGCGTTTCAGGCCCGGCGTCGGCCGAAACAACCCATGTTCCACTATCCTGAATCGGGTTTAATTTCATATTTGTGGGGAGATCAGATAGTTGCTCGCTCAAGTCTTTACTGGAGACAGTTGATTCAACCATCTCAAGCCCGTTTCCTGCCTGCACAACTACTTCGCGCCATCCGATGCTGCTAGGAAAGTTGGCGTCATCATATTCAAATGACCAAGCGTCGGCCGGAGCAATTTCTGCTTCAAATTGATACTGCAAATAGAGGACTGGAAGCTCGTGGCCGCTGAGTGACACATCAAACTCATGCGATGTCATCTCTAACATAACCGGTTGGCCGTTCACGGATAGGTCGATTTTTGAGATCAGGCGTTCGGCCGTGTCTAGCACGTATTGGTCCGCTTCTTCTTGTGAGGTGATCTCATCGTTATTGGTGTCCATGCGGCGCAGTTCTTCAAACGTTGGCCTCTCGGCCATATCGAGCGTGTATTCTAGCGTAAGCGTGGTGTCTGTGATGGTGAACAAGCTGTGCTTGCTGAGCGTCTCTTGCCCAAGTGAGTGGGCCTGCGCGACAGACAGTGTGCCAATTCCTAAAAGGATGATGAACCAAGTCAACGCTTTTCTTGTAGTCATTTTGGGCTTTCCTCCTCTTTTATTCTTCGTCATCATGCCCATAAACGCTGCTGAGCGAAAGTGGGAAACTGAGTGATTCGCCGCTGCGGTCAACGGGAGAAATGCTGTTTGAGATTGCATCCGCAGCCATCCGGCCGCTGCCGCCAAAGCAAATTGCAAACCCGGCCGCGTTTGGACCCTGTGTGCGGGGCAGATCACCGTAATAGGTGGGGCCCACATTAAACGGAAATGATGGTGAATAGCTGCCATCACCATTATCAGTGGCTGTTGCGTGATAGTGATAACCTAATCCGTCGTGATCATGACCATTGTGTTCATCAAGGTGTTCGCCCCCCTGTGCGGTGCAGGCTGAGTCGTAGTAATAATCCTGCATATACAGACCAACCTCCGCGTTATCATTAACGTTGTTGCCATAAGCAACTGATGAATCTGTGTCCGGTCCCGCTGTATCAGTTAAATTTGTGATGCCCTGAGAAATGTCATATTGATCGTTAAAGATGCAGCTGCGTTCATTGTCTGCACCGCATCCTGTTGGAGATGCGGCCGAATAATCTCTTTTAATCCAGCAGCTTTCCGCTAATACCCCATTGTCATGCCACGGGCCGTAGATGGGATAGCCGTCTGCAATAAATCCATAAATGGGTGAGTGACCGGTGCTATCATCACCCAATTGATCAGCTAGACAGGGTGAGTAGTTGTGGTGGTGGTACTCTCCGGCCCCGGACCAGTGTCCCAAGCACATATCAATGCCATACTGGCGGTACACTGGAGCCACTTGGTCCCATACTCCCTCATTTTCGTAGCTGTTCGCATCACTCCAATTGTAAATCGATACGCCGTTGACCCAGTAGCCGATAGCCCCCAAAGCGGTTTGGCACGTTCCGGCCGGGTCAACCTCTGGCACTATCGGGAAGCGAACCGAGACATCTACTTGGTTGGCGCAAGCGGTCCCCTGTGGTGAAAATCCGCCTCCGTCTCCAATGTCACAGTTGTTATTGCCTTCCTTAAAGCCAATATCTTCATGAAAATCGATGGTCGTTCCGGTGGTGACAGTTACCCCCGTGCCGTTGCGGAAGACTTTATTTGAGGAGGGATGGCTTTCAATCGCGTCAATTTTGTTTTGGGTAAGCAAAATTGTGTAGTTTGGAATACCCCGTGATGCAATTGAGACAAAATCATCTCCACCAATTGTTTCTGTGATGACAGATTGGACGTTTACAAGTTCAGAATTACCTTCATCATCCTTGATATAGGCGGCCGTTTCATTGGTCAAGTTGGTAATCCAGCTATCCAGATAAATATTGTTGGTAGACGATGTTGCGGTGGGGGTAGGCGTGTTTGTACCAGTCGCAGAAGGGCTAGGGGTTGGAGTATGTGATCCAGTTGGGGTGGGCGTACTGGTGATGGCCGTCGGGGATGAGGTTGGTGTGCCAGATGTTGCGGTACTGGTTGGTGTAAGTTCTACTGGCTGAGATGTAGGTGTCTGGGTATGCGTGCTTGTTGGTGTTGTCGTGCTATCTTCCGAGTCTGGCTGCATCACAATGGGCACATACACAAATTCGTCTAGCGTTTGCGCCATTACAAATTGGATAACGGTTAATAAGAGTAACAGTGCGATGGAAGTGGCTAAAAATTTTGAATGTCTTTTCATCTTTTATTCCGGATGCTTGGCGCAAATTTATTGCGATGGGTTAGAACCAAAGAGAAAATAGCTGCCGCACCCTTTAAGTGTTTTTTCAATTTTCTCTTCAATTTAAAAGAAACCACTGCTTGGTTGGGTCAGTAGTTCAAATTTCGTTCCTTAGGACTGAAGTTTTAATAACTGTCCCACCTGTAAATTTATTCGCTGCCATTCAACCTTCAGTTGTGAAGGAACGGCCGAGCAAGTTGGGACATTTACGGGGTACCCCCTGAGGGTATTAAAATCACGTTCCTTAAGCTGTTTAATGCAATTCAAATAATAGGCCGAACTGGTTTAGATTTTATTCAGATTTTCCTGACATACATGTGAGTTTTGGGCTATCGAAGTTTTTTGAATCACTCAAAATACGATTTGCTTGATGTTTGGAATCTAGTAGAATTCCAAAATATGGAAAAAATTTCCATAATACGGAAATGGAAAAGTACGCAGGCACACAAGCAATCGCAAGAATGTTTCAACTGATACAGCTGTTTGATGATCAAAATAGGTATTGGTCACTGCAGGCTTTGGTAGAGGCAAGCAATCTAAAACAAACAACGGTTTTTCGTTTACTTTCGGCCCTTGAGGCAGAGGGCGTTGTAAGTAAAACAGTTGGAGGGGATTACACACTTGGTGCAGAGCTGATTCGTTTGGGCGGCCGGGCGATGCGGGCCAATCCGTTTCGTGAGGTGGCACAGCCATATTTGCGCAAACTCTCCCGAGAGACTTCTGAAAGCACAACCTTAGACATTTTGTGGTTAGCTGATGATGGTGCCAATGGCAAAAAACGGCCGCTGAGTATGGTAATAGATGAAGCGACCGGCCCTCATTTGTTAGGCATGACGCAGTACACAGGGGTGCGGTTTGACGCACACACGACATCTACCGGAAAAGTGCTGCTGGCGTGGCAACCGGCCGATGTGCTGGCAAATATCGATCTTGACACGCTGCCATCGTTCACAGAGAAAACGATCATCGACCCAGAAAAATTTGGACGAGAATTGAAGCTTGTGCGCAAAAGAAGCTATGCAGCGGCCGTTGATGAACTCGAGGTTGGGGTTTGCGCCGTGGCCGCCCCCATTTTTAATCAGCATGGAGAGGTGTTGGCGGCCGTTAGCGTTGGTGGCCCCACATCAAGAATAAATGCCAACCGGATCGAATCGATTGGCAAACTTTTAGTTGAAGAGACTTTGAAAATATCTAGGACTTTGGGCTTTTAGCCGTTGGCTGTTAGCCATTGGCTTTTTGCTGTTCAAATAGCGGCATGAAGCTAAAAGCTGATAGCCAAAAGCTAAAAGCAAAAAGCTAAAAATGAGCAAAATCCCCTATCAAAAACTGTATCCCGAATCCTTCAAAGCTGAAGACTTTTTGAAAGAAGAAACCTACAAGCATACTCGCGCACCGGTGGAACTGGCGCTCACCATTATTCCCGAGGCGTATACGTCTGAAGAATTTTATGATCTTGAGCAAAAGCAGATTTTCCAGAATAGCTGGGTTCCATGCGCCGTATTGCCCGAAGTGAAAACAACACGCGATGTCAAAGTTGTTGAGGTTGGCGGTGAGTCGATCATCATCACCCGCAATAAAGAGGGAGAGCTGCGTGCGTTCTATAACGTATGTCGTCATCGCGGTGTGCAAATGCTTGATAGTGACTGCACTCGACTTAAAAACAACCGGATTCGCTGCCCCTACCACAGTTGGGCTTTTGATCTTGATGGTAAGTGCTTAGGGACACCGCTATTTGAAGGATCAGATATTCCCCCCGATATGCAGGGAATGTTTGATATGGGTGGGGTTGAAAAATTCCGCAAAGAAGATTATCCGCTCTTTGAAGTGAACGTAGATAGTTGGGGCATGCTCATTTTTATCCACATGGGAGAGGACCCTCCGCCGCTGCATGAGCAGCTTGGAGACCTGCCTCAACGCTTTGCCCCCTATCAATTAGAGGATTGGGAGATTGCTGCCACACGTCGCTTTACGTTTGATGCAAACTATAAATTGGTGGGTGAAAACTTTATGGAATACTATCACCTCCCTTGGGTGCACCCAGAGCTGATCAAGGTCAGCCGTATGGAAGA
>JBCCSO010000395.1:0-5051 GCA_039199965.1 Chloroflexota bacterium
AGAAACCGGCCGGCCGTAAACGTCCCCCAATAAATACTGACCCAACAACGTGCGTTTTCTTCAGCCAATCCGCGTGACTCCGTAAACAAGGTAAAGGCCCACTGTCCAATCGATACCTCAATTCCACCATATACAAAGAAGAATAAGATAGCGACCCAGACAACCGGTTGGCGCAGTGTTTCTACCCCACGTACTGATGATTCTTCGCTGGTGTCCTTCTGACCTTCTTCTTCACTGACTGACTCGTCCCCGTCTAGCGGCCGGAAAATGAGCATTACCACGAATAACAGCATAATTAGACTAGCAAACACAAAGGCACTGCCCCGCCAATCAGAGCCAAAGTCGAGGACCAGCCCAATGACCAGCGGCCCTATGGTTGCCCCCAAGCCAAAAAAACCATGGAGCCAGTTCATAATGCGCTCATCATACCGTGCAGCAGCCACAGTGTTACCTGTAGCGTCAATTACGCCCGCCGCCCAGCCACCAACCAAACCAAGCGTAACCAGCAAATACCAAGAGGGGGTCAGCCAGTATCCGAAAAGGCTCAGCCCGTATACCAAAACCGATAGGAGCATCAGGTTTTTAGCACCCAATCTGTACATCATCCGGCCGTTGAAAATGCCTGAAATGATGTGTCCGATCGTCCCCATAATCAGCAGCAGGCCGATTGAATCTTGGCGCAAGCCAAACTCGTCACGCATGGCAGGCCAACTGACTTGGGTAATTGCCATGGGCATAGCCAACAGCATGAAGGCCACAAACAGAATAGAAATCGTGAAGATCGCACGGGAACTGTATTTTTGCATGCCCCAATTTTCTAGCGATTTGAATTCGCAGGCAACCCAGTCAATTGAAATAATAAATCCGAGGACCCAGAATCTTGCATCGAATTTGTGTCAAACAAGCATGCGCTTCAATTTAAATGTTTAGCAAAAATATCCAAAAATATTTTCAACCATTTGTAGAGATACTCAATTCCATTCGAAATAAAAAAATGCGGCAATCCGTTTGAGCAAATTAGACAAAAGAATTCTGGCAATTTGACAGATTGTGTTTGCTTCCCTGTCCGTCTACACTGTGCGCATTCATAGAAATTTCTCTGTGGAATACAAAAACGTAGCAAAACAAAAGATGAAACGGAGTAGCTAAACGACCTGCACTGTGGACTCTTGGAGAATATTATGTTCAGTACACTAACCTCAACAATCATCTTTGTAGGTGCAGCAGTAGCATTTTCGATGATGAGTCAGTACACCTTTTCGACGTGGAGTGAATACACGACTTTCTTTAAAGAAATGCGTAACATGAAGCAATAGAAAAAATGCTCAAATAAGAAATTTATCCAGACTTAGGTCTGTTTTACATAAGGGCTGCAAAGTAAATCTTTGCAGCTCTTTTTGATTGTTAATCCAAGTGATGTAATTTTCCAACAAAGACTTCGGCAGTCTGCCTGCGCGAAACATCATTGGTTCATTCAGCGGGCGGCCCATCCGCTTGCGTTAAACACAGAGCGGAGTAGGGCTTCTCTCTCGGCCGCAGTCATCTCTCGTGGCCGGGAGTAATACTCAATCAAACCTGTCCACAACTCTACTCCAACAAGCCTGCTATCATAAACCACATACTCATCAATAAACATCTGTCTGGTACCCAACGAAAACATCTGGTCAAAAAAGAGATTGCCCAGCCCGTAGTGGATGTACGCCCCGTTATGAAAGTCAAACTGCTGCGGGTGGTGCGACTGGCTGCCAGATACGGCCGCAGCGCCAGCCTCTGCCAGCAATTTAAAGTCTCGTTTCTGCGCGGCCGTCGCTTGATAACTGTATATTTCTGCATACTGAAAAGTGACAATCACCACATAACCTTCAGCCGCAAGCTGAGACACGACGCTTGCAATCTTTGAGAAATCACCGCAGGGAGCCGTACCCGGCCGGTCGGCCGTTGCCCAAGCTCCCACTGGTCCAAATGAGTTGCACCCCACAAACGCAATTTTATTCCCGTGGTCGTACACATAGGCTGGCTGAAATGAGTCACTTAGATCACGGCCGCCCCCGTAGTAATTCATCCCCGCATCAACATATTTTTCAAGCGAACGGAGCATGGCGTCTGTCCCGTAGTCGTTTGAATGGTTGCCAGTAACTTCAACAATATCGGTCCCCAGATGCTCCAGCAGTTGGAAGTAGCTATCCCGTGAGCAAAAGACTACCGATTGGCTGACCGCGTTAGGAAAAGGGCAGTTTTCAGCAAACGGCACCTCATTGCTGACGTGCGCCACGTCGGCCGCCTGCAGAATCGGAGCGACAACCTCTCCCGGAAACAGAATACCAGAATATTCCATCTGCGCGGCCGTGGCCCGCACTAATGCGGTCACACCGGTCATGGCAATCCGGGTCATTTTCTCTTCATCCCGATTGGTGATGAACGGCCGCTGGCTCATAAATGCATCTACGGCCGCTGGCTCACCCTCCACGCCAATGTTTACTTTTAGCGGGTAGTTTTCTACGTTCAGTTCTTTTTTAAGCGGGCTCAACCCGTCAATTGACATGACTTTGAGGTCCGGGGTTAGTTCATGAAATGGCACAATGGCAAATGTGGCGGCTTCATCCCATACGGCCTGCACCAGCTCTGCCTTTGGAACGATGGTGATTTGCGGATAAACATCTTGCCAGACAGCCACCGTTTCGGCCGTGCCCACGAGGTTGAGCTGTCCCATTTCGGCCGATGAAACCCCATCGCGCAAAGTGTTGAAAGGGGCAACTAATGCATACACCCAGCGGCCGATCGATTGGCCACTTCCCACAATAAGCTCAATGTCAGGCTCATCATCATTCAACACAAACTGATTGGCGGGTAGCGCGGTCAGGTCTTGTCGGGCTTCGGCCGGAATACCACCATCGAGTTTTAAGCGCCACGGTTCAGGCGTTGGGGACGGGGTGAATGTTGGCTGAATCGTAGGTTTAGGCACAATCGTACTTTCTGCATCTATTTCTCTGTTGTCACTGACTAGGGGCTGAGGTGTATTCTCTGACCCTATCACGGCCGCCAAACCCTGTGTAGGCAGTGGGACAAGATTATCTGCAGCTTGTCCACATCCCTGCAAAAAACCCGAAAGAAACAAGACCATCCCCCCAATTGCAGCGAAGCTGGTTAACTTTTTCACTTTATCGTCTGATCTTCCTGAGAAATTTATGGCACCTGATTCACGGCCCAACGGGCGATATTTATCGCTTCATTAAGGCTATTGGTATCGCTCCAGCGTAAATCACCATCTAAAGTATAGACCACTGTTCGATAAACGACATTTCCTTTCTGCGTCGTGTAGGAATCAGCTTCCAACAAACAATCACCGCCGTCTAAAGTAGTTGTGGCCCGTTTGAAGTAGTATGACTGCTCGCCTAGGTCACTTCGGGGTACAACCCCATTAAAAGTCCAACTATTGGTCGCCCATGTCATGAACTGTCGTGCGCCTGTTGTGTCCCTAAAAAAGAACGCTTGAATATAAACCGCTTCAACTCCACTTGTAGACTGACACAAAGGTGAGTGACGATAGGTCCGCTCATATGATGTTAGTCGGCCGATACTATTCATATAAGCCAAGGTCTCTGGCTTTTGCGCGTATAAATCTTCGTTTTTAACCTCGCGAATAGGCCCTCCATTCAGCGTGGTTAATTCTGTAAACCAAGCAGATGCATCTATTGAATTCTGCGGCTTGGCTACTGGAAAACCTTCAACCGGCGTTGGAGTTGGGGTCTGCGTTGGAGTGATTGTAGGTGGAACAGGTGTGAAGGTTGAGGTTGCCGTCTGTTTCGGGGTTGAATCAGATCCAGAGGCTTCAAGGGTGCCAGCTCTGTCTAAAACATCCTCCGGTCGTGTGGGTATGGGTGATGGAATTTGAACAATCGGCGTGACGGGGGATTCAACATCTATGAAGCGTTCATAGACAAAGTAGCTAATTGCCAAAAACAGGACGATTCCTGAAACGATCCACGGGACAATTGAAGCTCTTATTTGGGTGGGTTGAGAAGGGTAATTATTGCCACCTTGTATAGGAGGTGGATTCGAACGCCTTTCACGGGTTGGACGCCCAATCGGCCGCATTTGAATTGATTCTTGCTTTGCACCATCTGCAATATTGTTCCATGGAACATTCGGCCGCTGTTGCTGACAAAGCGTGATGAGTTTATCAATCATACTGTGCCGCCACGTCCGCTCTATGATCTCAATAACAGTTGCGCTTTTACTCTCTCTTTTGACTTCATCAAAATCAATACGCAAGTCATAACACAAAGCTTGAAGCTCAATTTCGTTAAAATACTCTTCTAAAGCACGCCGTAACTCTATACGCCAATCTAAAATATCATTTCCCTCAGTCATGTGTACTTCCTTTACTTCTTACAAGTAGGTAAATGTCATGCAAAATCCCAATATGATACTGCACTGCTCTCAGAGAATATAGGAAAGAGCTATTCTGTCAAGCATGCCCTAAAATAGTAAATTTTGATAAACTAATTCGATGTCAGGTGTCACAAACTTAAGCCAATTATTGGCGCACATGTCCCCCAAACTAATCGATGGGGACTTTGTTTTTATCAGCAAGCCAAACAGCAGTTACGGCAGCCACATCGAGCTTGAGCCGGTTGCGGCCGTTCTCGAGCCTGAAGGGCTTACGCTCATCATTCCTCAAAATAAAGCAGATGAGCATCACATTTCTTATGAAGGAATCTACAAAATGATTACCCTCGAAGTTCATTCTAGTTTAGAGGCTGTGGGATTAACGGCCGCATTTGCCACAAAGCTAGCGGAGCATCATATTAGTGCCAATGTGATTGCGGGCTTTTACCACGACCATATTTTTGTACAAGCATCGGCCGCAGCACGGGCTATCGCGGCCCTCAAGGAGTTATCCGCATGAAAATTACCGTTTACATCGCGACCAGTTTAGACGGCTTTATCGCCCGTCCAAACGGAGATATTGATTGGCTAAACAACCCAGATTATGTCTTGGAAAACGGAGACGACATGGGGTATGGCGCGCTCATGCAGAGCATTGACGC
>JBCCSO010000396.1:0-5044 GCA_039199965.1 Chloroflexota bacterium
CAGGAATTGGCGGCGTCAGCTTTGACAATCGTATGTGGAACGATAGCGTAATCCCCCATGCATATTTCCATTCCCTTGCCGTTGACCCGAAATACCGTCGTCAAGGCGTTGCTACTCGACTATCCAACTGGCTGTATGATGAGGCTGTTGAATCAATAGGTGAGGATGCTGTTATGTCTGCCCTAATTCAGGGTGGAAATATAGGTTCCGTTAAAAACGTTCATCGACGAGCAAGTCAATTTTTTGAAAAAAGAGCTCTTATATTTCCCACAAAATCTTTGAACAAACCCCCTCGTCAAAATAGTGAGCTATCAGTCCGTGAAATTACCTCAGAAGACTTAGAGCAAGTCGTCTTACACCAGAACAACTTTTATCAAGATTACAATTTGTATCCGGTAGAAAGTGAGCAGAGTTTGAGCCAAACACTGCAATTCTCCCCTTTCGGCAGTCGCCAGAATTCTTATTTTGTTGTTGTGGACAAATCAGACAATTTGCTTGCAGGAGCAATGCTTGCAGATCGCCAAGGTCTGGCACGAGGTGAAATCAAAAGAATGCCTTTCCCCCTCAAGGTGGTCAACAAAGCGCTACGCCTGTTTCCAGCGTCTAACATCATTGCGAATATTTCTGTTAACCAATTGTGGTTTAAAGATGGGCATATTGCGGCCGCCCGCTACCTCGTTGAAATGCTCAGGTGGAAGTATCGGGATAGAGCTTCAAACCTCACCCTATGGGTGGATCGATTAAGCCCTGCCAAGCGTATCTACGGCTCACGAGTCTTTATGCTGAAGGTGAAAGGACACTTAGCCATAAAAGCAAAAGATAGTACAGCGGAGGATCGGCTAATCTTTATCAGATAGACACAAGCTAAATCAAAGAGTTTGGTCAATCAAATGACTGCTCATATGTTGGAATCGGCCACCTCCGCATATCATTCACATTCTTTGTAGCGTCACAAAAATAATTCCGTGTCTTTTCTCCAAATTTTGATGGTCAAATCAATACGATGCTTAGTTAGGCTAAGTTTTGAGCGTGAACTTTTCAGCAATAAAGGTGGAATTTACTCAGCAAACGAGTATGTTAATCTTAATCAAAAGCTAAAGGTGACCTTGGTACCGTAAAGCTTGTCGATTGGAAATAGCCCGCTACTATATGGATAAATACACATCAGACCTACGACTAAAACCAGACGTGGCAGCCCGGACCAACCCCCCTAACAAAATCGTAAAAATTAATTAGCCAAAGGATAAAAATGAACGAGTCGCTATCAATTTCGTTAACTCCTCTCAGCATGGGTCAAATGCTAGACCGTGCTTTTCGCTTGTATCGCGCCCACTTTGCAAAACTGGTCGGCATCGCGGCCGTTGCTCAGATACTAAGCTTTATATTTCAAGCCGGAATAACCAGCTTCACTACACTATCGCTGGGCATTAACCCCAATCAGCCACCATCCCCATTTTTAGATGACAACTACGGAATCTTTATTGTTCTGGGGATTGTTAGCTTTATTGTCATCATTGCAGTCAGTCTGCTGACCCAAGCAGCCTTGGCAAAAGGGATCAGCGAAGCGATGTTTGGCAAAAGCTTTTCTGTGCAAAGCACCTATCAAGATATTTTGCCATATTTGGGTAAGCTATTTCTTCAGCTCCTCGCCCTAATAGGGCTATCAATTGCGGCCGGTATCTGGTTAATCATCCCCTGTGTTGGCTGGCTAACCGGCCCGGGTATGTTTGTATTTATCTCTTTCATTTCAGCTTTTGCCGTGCCGATTTTGATCATTGAGCAGAAAACCCCAACCGATGCAATCTACAGGGCGTGGTATCTGCTGAGAAAGCGATTTTGGTATGTGCTTGGGTACGTTTTTCTAATTGGGCTCATGACAGCGATTATTAGTGGTGGCTTAACGGCACTGGTCACGTTTGGCGGGCAAGCTTTGGTTGCCACCAATCCATCGACCGGTGTTTTACTCACGACCCAGTTGGTTCAAATCGGTGTTACTGCCATTGTATCTGCCATCATTTTGCCATTGACCATCATCGCTTACTTAATCTTCTATTTCGATTTGCGGATTCGCACTGAAGGCTTTGATTTAACCTTACAAACTCATGAAGGCTCAGACCTATCTCCGGCCGATATTGTCAAAATTACCCCATCGCAAGCTGATGAGAAATTCATGCGGCGTGATGACATGCTCAACTTTTTGTATTTGTCACTAATTATTCTTGCGCTTTACGCAGTTTTAGTTGGGGTTATCGTTGGAATTGGTGCTTTAGTTGCTACTCAATCAGGTGATATCTTCAACAGCTTCCCAATTGATTAAGGCAAGTATTCACGATTAGGTTCACCATATCCACTTTGACCACAAATCGATTTAAACCGCAAACTTGGACCTTGGTCGCCGCCATTGCCCTTTGCTTTGTGCTGCCCACACAAGTCGCAGCCCAAGAGGACGATACGGCCGCATACTGGCAGTTGGTGGATGAATCGATAGATATACTTGAGCAAACGCCTGTCCCGCCCGAAACAGTAGATGAGCTGATCGGCCGCTGGGAAACCTTGGCGGAAAATTCTGAGGCCTTGGAGCCCAGCCTCGTGATTGAACAGCTTAAATCTGGTAGCAGCCCAGACGATCTCGAAGCCCACGTGCAAATGTTCCAAGCCCTACAAACGACACGGGACACTTGGCCAGAAATGAGGGAGGGCACCCTCACGGCCGAACAGGCGCAAGCTCAGCTCGAAGCACTTTTAGCTGAAGATCGGTTCAACAACAACGAGCGGGAAACTTGGTTAGGGGAGCAGTACAGACAGTGGCGCATCGCGGCCGAACAGTGGCTCAACGAAAACGTCTTCAACCGCAATCGGTCCAGCGGGGAAAATCAGAATGATGGCCGCAATTTAGAAGCGGCCGGTGATCCGATTATTGGGCTCATTGGAATTGTGGCAGCCACCGTTCTGGTGCTGATCCTGTTTCAACTCATCCAGCAGGTGACGCTGGGGTTTAATCGTGAGGGCATCACGCTTGATTCAAACGATGACACCTACGAACCGCTAACCGTTGAAGAAGCCATGGAACGGGCCGACAAAACGGCCGAACGAGGCGACTATCGTCACTCGGTTCGGTACCTCTACTTGTCCACTCTGCTCATCCTTGAAGAAAAACGAATCATAAAAACCGACCGTTCGCTAACCAACCAAGAGTATTTAAACGTTATGCGCCAGCATCCGCGCAAAGCGTCTGTTTTGCGGGATGTGGTTAACATTTTTGACCGCGTCTGGTACGGAAAAGAAGAGATCGACCAGCCAACCCTGCGTTTTTATCAGGATCAAATCCGTGAATTGCAAGAGGATGAGGCAGAAGCATGAGGCGCTCTCGACCCAGATTAGGCGACCGCGGGCTCATGGTCATTTTGCTCTTGCTCTTGGGCGTTATCGTGATTGTTGAGCGAGTGATCGCGCGCAACGCTGAGCAAAACATTGTGCTCAGCAGCACGTCTGACAGGGCAAACGGGGCGTCAGCCCTATACGGTTGGCTCGAACAGCTGGGCTTTGAGGTAGACAACCAGCCGATCCCTGAATTCACCATACCGGCCGATGTTGGGCTTATTTTTATGCTCGAGCCATCTGAATTTGTCACCGGTGAAGAATGGAATGAGCTGGAGAGCTGGGTTGACCAAGGTGGTATTTTAATTGTGTCAGGATCTGGTCCGCTGGTCCGATTTGTTTACGAAGAGCTTGGATACGGCTTTCCCGGTTTGGAAATAGCTGAAATTGAGGGTGACGTGCTGCTCCAAGAGCATGAAACACCGTTTCTGAATTTGATTGATCTGGAGTCTGAACAACTTCAAGTTGATGGCTCGCTCGAAACTGTCCCTTTGATGCCCACGGCCGACCAAGTCATCCATCTCTCAGCCGATGGCAAACCTTTGGTTGTCTCTCACCCGATTGGGCAGGGGCACATCATCTTGGCGCCCGAACGCTCTATCTTTACAAATCAAGGCTTGGCCAGTGAAGGGAATCAAAAGCTAGTGCTGAATTTGGTTGCGCAGCAGGGTCCCGGCTCAAAAATCTGGTTTAACGAGTGGCATCACGGGCAGCGTGAGCTGGACTTTAGCGCCAGCCAGATAACAGGCCCCATCGACTGGCTTAGGTTCACACCCAGCGGCCGGGCGGTATTGCTTTCGTGCGCACTGCTATTTTTCTACATGCTGTTTAACGGCCGTCGCTTGGGTCGGCCGCAGCCGCTGCCAGAGTCGCTGGTACGCAGAGGCCCGGCCGAATATGTAGACGCGCTGGCCACCCTCACCCGCCAAACCGGCGACACCCAAATCGTGGCGCAGCACAGCTATCAACGCTTGCGCCGCACGCTGATCAAGCGTTTTCGACTTGATCCAAATCTGACCGATCAGGCGCTGGTTGACACCCTAAAGCGGGTCAAGTCGCCTGAAATGGCCCAAGCTGCGGCCAACATCATCACCCAGCTTAAACAAAAAGACCCATCTGAAAGCGATTTGATCGCCACTCAGGCTGAAATTGACCAATTTATTGACGAGTATGTTTGATTGTAGGTGGTCGGTGGCTGTTGGTCGCTAGTTGGCAGATCAACTACCGACTAACCACTATCCACCAACATCTACCCACTAAAAAAATGACACCAACTGAAATCCAACAGCAATTTGACGCAGCCAAAACCGAAGCCAACAAAGCCCTCGTGGGCATGGACAGCCATTTTGAGATTTTGTTCACAGCCCTGCTCACCGGCGGTCACGTGCTGCTGGAGGGAGTTCCCGGCACCGCCAAAACGCTCATGGCTAAAACCCTTTCCCTGCTGGTCGATGCGGAATTTACCCGCATCCAGTTCACGCCTGACCTAATGCCGTCTGACATTTTAGGCACGAGCGTTTTTGAAATGTCGAGCGGCAAGTTTTACCTGAAGAAAGGACCGCTGTTCACCCAGATTTGCTTGGCGGACGAAATCAATCGGGCCCCATCCAAGTTGATCTGCTTTTCTTCCATCGCCTCTAGCAGCGCAGACTGCGTTTTGGCTGGG
>JBCCSO010000397.1:0-5042 GCA_039199965.1 Chloroflexota bacterium
TCCGGGTTTTTGTCCCGGCCGCGTCCCTCGGCCGTCATATCTTTTACATCTGGAATAAGGTCGTAAACAACCGAAACCGGTATGTATTTCACCTCTTTCTTGGTGTATTGGGCCGCCTCTGCCACATATTTTAGGATGCCCATCTTTGGCCAAACCAACTTGCCTGTGCGAGAGCGGGTCCCTTCAATGGCCCACATAAAGTTCCCTTTGGCTTTGACCACGCTGGCGATAAAGTGGCGCAGCGTGTACTTGTAAACCGGGTTGTTTGCAAAGCTGCGCCGGATGAAGATGGCGCCCAAACGACGGCCGGCCTGCGCGAGGCCGGTAAAGGCCATGTTGATGCCCGCAAATGTATATGGCAACGGGAGACCGTGCCGAATTAAGACCACGGCTAACACTGCCATGTCAATATAGGTTTTGTGGGTCATGACAAACGCAATCGGGTGTTTGCGCATGAGCCGGGTCAGCTTTTTAATCTCTTCTGGATTGGTGTCGATGGTGCTGTCATAGCCACGCTCAAGCATCATTTCAGCTAGCCGCATGGCAACAGACTGGGTGGTAGGGTCTACCTCGGTATAAAGCTCTTTGAGGTAGGTGTGGGCGTCATCGAACACGTCGGCCGGTTTGCGGCCGGTTTTGACGGCGATTTTAGCAAGGGTATCAAGAAATTTTTTGTCTTCTAAAAGTTCGAGCATCCGTTTCTTCCTGTGGGCACCACATAAAGCGCGATTGGGAGAGTAGATTGTAGCGTAAAACGCATAGGATGCAGGTTAATGCGAGTGATGGATTACGAATGGTCAATGGGGGAGAGCCATTAACTATTTACTATCTACTACTCACCCAAAGTGGTCACGATCTGCTAACGATTGGTTTTTATAGTCCTTGCATAACCGGAATTAACGTGTGGCATCAGCAACACGTTTTAAATGTGTAAGGAGAAATTCTGATGAAAAAAGCATTTTATGCACTTGCAATGTTAATGATTGCAACCCTTGTTGCCTGTGGTGGTGGGGTAGATACTGATGCGATTGTCGAGCAAGTTGGTGACGCTGCAGAAAATGTTGCAGAGGGCGTCGGTGAAGTTGCTCAAGATGCTGCTGAAGCAGTTGGAGAGGCGGTTGGAGATGCCACAGATGCAATTGAAGAAGAGATTGCTGAAGTGATGAATGACGACTCTGCTTTTGATGCGCGCGGCACTTGGGTAGGAATCGTTGAGCAACCGGATTGGGATGCGTTTCCAACCTACCAAGCTGTCATGCAAATTGAAGATTTATCGGAGGGTTCGGAAGGACTCATTGAATACCCGAACTTAGCGTGTGGCGGTCCAATCGTACTCATTGAAGCGAACGATACTGAATATGTTTTTGAAGCGTATATTGAATACGACGAAAACGGAATATGTGGTAAGGCTGGCCTGATTGCGGTTTCCGCACTTGATGAAAACCAATTAGCATGGACATGGTCTTACGAAGATGGCACTGAAGCCGCATTTGGTACGCTGCAGCGAGATGGTGAAGGCAGCGTGGCAGAGCCGGTAACTGAACCAGCCCCATTGGATGCTTGGGCCGGTAACGTGGTTACTGATCGTGGGATTGCTACGACAGATGTGGTTATTAGCATCAACGGCGTTGAGGTGGCTGCGGGTCCAGAAGGATTCTTTGAACTTTCTGTTCCTCGTGCGGCCGACGATCGTTATGTGATTAATGCTGAAAAAGATGGCTTCGTCCCGGTATCTGAAATTCATGTGGGCAGTGCGCTAACTGACTTGAACCTTGTCCTCAAGCAAGTTGAGATGATGACCTTTGACCCCGCGGTTGGTGTTGCGGCCGAAGATAGTAGCGGCACCCAAATTAACATCGCCCCAGATCAACTTGAAACTGAAAGTGGTGAGCCGATTCAAGGGGATGTCACCATGGAAATGTACACTTATGATCTTGATAACGAGCAGATGGTGGGCGACATGAGCGGAACAAACATGGACGGTGAAGCTGTCTCAATGGAGAGTGCCGGTGCCTTCTATGCTTCGTTTGAAGATGAAGCTGGAAATGATTTGAACTTGGCTGAAGGAACTACGGCTGAAATTTCCATCCCTGCAGTAGTTCCCGAAAGAGAAGTGCCGCTCACCGTGTGGTCATACAACGAAGAGACCGGATTGTGGGAAGAGGAGGCTGTCGCAACGCTTGAAGACGGCCGTTACGTGGCAGAAGTGAGCCACTTCTCTTCTTGGAATTTTGACTGGGAGATGAACGCGCCAGCTTGTATCAAACTGGATGTGGATCAAAGTTTCCTGACTGCGAATCCCAATATACAGGTCAAAGCGGTGTTCAAAACAACCCCTGAGCAAACCCGTACTTTGTACATTTCTAAACAAGAAACGGTGCTCATCAACATTCCACCCAACATCAATGTAGATTTCTTCATGCCCCCTAATTCGCCTGAGCCATATACCTCGGCCACCAGTGGCGCGGCGTGGGGTGGAACGGGGACACCGGCCGATTATTCTAGCTGTCAAGGGATAGCTGAAATCAAGCCAATTCCGGGCGGTAGTATCCAAGGTGTGAAATACCAAGACACCAACAACAACGGCGCACGTGATACAGGTGAACCAGGGTTGCCCGGTTGGACGATTCAAGTGGCCGATAGCGTGGGCTCTATCCAAACAGTTGTGACCGATGACAACGGTGCATATACCATCAATTTGGATAAAGACGACACCTACACCGTGTCTGAAGTTCAACAGGAAGGCTGGACTCAAACCTTCCCTACCGGTGGTGGCACCCATTCTGTAGACGTAAACTCAGGCAAACATGTTAAAGACATCGACTTTGGAAACCACTTTGAGAACTCTTGTAGCGTACCGTTGGACATTGTGTTTGTGGTTGATGTGACTGCGAGTATGCAAGATGCGATCAATGGTGTAAAAGGGGAACTAGACGAAATTTTGAATGATATCAGTGGTGTGTCAGGTGGAGATTATCAGCTTGGCTTGGTGACTTTCAATGATGACGTCTTTGTTCTAAATAATTTGGCGCCAAACAATTTGACCTCAGTCAAAGCCAACATTAGCAGCTTAAACGCTGATGGTGGAGTTGGGATTCCTGAAGCATCTGATGAGGCTCTAAATACGGTAATCAACAACTTGGCTGTAAGAGCAGATCAAACTGGCGATTTCACAGGTACTTGGCGACCCAATGCGCGCAAGCATGTCATTGTTGTGACTAACGCTGTCCCCGGTGGATTTGACGACGCATATTCTGACGCAGATAAAACCAATGCAGAGACACATGCTCAAACTGCAAAAAATAAAGATATCAAAATTGATGCTCTCTTTGTTCCAGCTTCATCTGATGATGTGAATGGAGCAGACGCCGAACAAATCATGCAAAGTTATGCCAGCATTACTGGTGGCACTTACTTCAAAACGAATGCTTCTGGCAGTAACGCAGCGGCAGAAATCCTGAACATTGTTACAAGCTGTGCGGGACCGCTTGAAGGTCAAGTGACAGATGCGGTGACCGGTAATGCGATTTCAGGTGCTCAAGTATGTTTGAATCCAGCAACCACGAATGTGTGCGCAACCACAGATGCTGACTGTAACTATCGCTTTGAGAGTGTGTCTGATGGAGATTACGCGGTCTCAGTTACTGGCGCTAACTACATCACCATTGATGATGGGGTAAAAATTGCGCCGACGGCTGGTGAAACTAGTACCAAATCATTTGCACTGTCCCCAGTTCTAGCGGCCGGTGAACTGCGCATCGTTTTAGAATGGCGCAACGATCCAGATGGAACAGCAGATACATCTGATGATGAAGATTTAGACTCATACCTCTGGTATCCAGACGTCGCTAATCCGATCTACCACGACAACATGAATTTGGTAGAACCGGCGAATTCAAACCCACGGTTGGATAAAGATGCTTTGCAAGGACCCGGACCTGAAACAGTAACGATTCCTGAGCAAGTTGCGGGCACCTATCAATATGCGGTTAAGTTCCATGCAAAAAGCGATCGTGATTTCATCAGCACCAATGCTGTCGTTCGCGTCTATCAAGGTGATCGTGAGATCAAGGTGTATCAAGCACCGGCCGGTACTGGCGAATGGTGGCACGTTTTCTCAATAGATGGTAGCACTGGTGCCATTACCGATGGAGATAGCGACCTTAAGAGTTCTCCTCCTTTGGCAATTCCGTAAAGCAAGGCGGTTTGTCGCAGGTCTGAAGCAGAGACCTCGCTAACGAATCAGACCAAATAAAGGCGGTTCATCTATTAAAGATGGGCCGCCTTTTGGCCGTATTTTTTCCTGTGCATTTCCACAAAAAAACATATAATTTTCGCGCGTTCCAATAGCAGAAAGTGCCAAAACCTATGCGGCCCCGTTCTTGTTCATCGCGCATCTCAATAAACCAATTAAACAAACATTCGGAGAGGACCATGTCTCAAAACCCCCAACCCATCCCATACGGTTCAATCATCCACCTAGAAAACGGCGCAAAGGACGGAGGGTATCTGGGTGCTTCACGATCCCTTATTGAGGAGGATGTGATCAAATGGCAGGACCCGGCCGTTCTGTCATTCGTATTTACCCATCTGTTTGAAAACCGTGCGGGTAGCGGGAGCTGGGAAATTCTGCCAGACCCGAACAACCCTCAAGTAAAGATTGGAGATACCGTCAAGTACGGTGATAACATCCGGCTGCGCAACGTGCATAACCAAGCCGGGTACTTGGATCTGTTTGATTGGGTACACATTTTGGGAGACTCGCTGGACGAGTATAAAAACGACATGCAAAACGGGGTGTTTACGATAGATAGCATGCTCCGGCCGCCGCCTGACAATGTGCCTAGCGCAGAGTGGACCATCGTTTCGGCCGCGGGTGACACCAAAGGAGACATCCACGCCGGAGCCGCCATCCACCTTGAAAGCACATGGCTAAAGCCCTATCTAAATCGTGGCCTTCTCAATTCAGATAAAACCATAACCGAAACGCGACTCACTACCCATAAGCGACTGCGTGATAATTCGCACTGCACAGAAGAAGA
>JBCCSO010000398.1:0-5030 GCA_039199965.1 Chloroflexota bacterium
GGGAGTCACCTCAACATTGTAGATTTGCTGGAACTCTTCCGCGTCCGTCATGGCGGTACCGGTCATCCCCGCAATTTTTTCGTAGAGGCGGAAATAGTTCTGGATCGTGATCGTTGCGACTGTCACGCTCTCACGCTTGACAGCTACACCTTCTTTGGCTTCAATAGCTTCGTGTAGACCGTCTGAGTAGCGACGGCCCGGCATCAAACGGCCGGTGAAGTCGTCAATGATGACGACTTCGTTTCCTTGAACTGTATAATCTTTGTCCCGCTTGAACATGTAGACCGCTTTCAGGGCGTTGTCCAAGTAGTAGGTTAGATGGTAGAAGCGGGGGTCATATATGCTGTCCCCTTCTTCTGGATCTAGTTCTGGAATTTTGCGCTCAACCGCCTCAGTTCCCATATCGGTCAAGGTGATTGATTTGCTCTTTTCATCGAGGTCATAGTGGCCGTTGGGTTCATCATCTTCATCGGCCGTATTCTTTTTTAGGCCGCGCACGTACTGAGCAAAACGGACATAGTCCTCTGATGACTGATTGGCTGGACCTGAAATGATAAGTGGCGTACGGGCTTCGTCGATTAGGACATTGTCAACCTCGTCGATAACAGCAAAGTAGTGCGGCCGCTGTACCAATCGCTCAGGGTCTGTAACCATGTTGTCACGCAGATAGTCGAAGCCAAACTCACTGCTGGTGCCGTAGGTGATGTCTGCCAAATAAGCTTCGCGGCGGGTACAAGGTCGCCAGTGGACTAGACGATCATCCTCCATCTCTGCGCCGGGGTTCACATACTCCGGGTCATAAATGGCTGAGAACTGCTGTGGGCCCACGGCAGCTACGCTCAATCCTAGGAAAGAAAAGATTTGACCCATCCAGCCACCGTCACGGCGGACAAGATATTCATTTACGGTGACGAGATGCACACCACGGCCGGTGAGGGCATTCAGAAAGAGGGGCAGTGTTCCTACAAGTGTTTTCCCTTCACCCGTCCGCATCTCAATGATTTCACCACCGCTGAGCAAGGTTCCGCCCATAATCTGCACATCATAATGTCGTAATGTGGTGGTTCGCCGCGAGCCTTCGCGCACAATGGCGAAGACTTCAGGAATAGTATCTTGTAGAGCCTGCTCTAGCTCTTCTAGATCTTCAATAGCTGACAGTCGAGCTTTTTGATCTGCTACCATTTCGCGCAGCTCATCGTCGGTAGCCGCTTTCATTTTGGGTTCAAGGGCAGCAACGGCTTCTACTGTCGGCCGTAAATCATCAATAACTTTTTTGTTTGGATCGCCTTTAAAGGCATTGAATATCCGTGAAAACATGTGTCTTAATGTTGATATGAATTTGGATCCTAAACTGACTGAACAACCAAATTCTTGAGAGTTCTATGTGAAAGCCATGAAGTTCTTTGAATAAAATCCAGTAGAAACTAGGCTTTCTTTTGAGCCAATCGCTATTTTTGTTTGAATGAAATTAGTTTGCTTTTGCGATTAGCTTAAATTAGCTTTGATATTTAAATTTAAACTTTTGAAGATCGTGTTAACGATCTGTTCAAGATTAAACTAAATATTTGTCTGATAAAAGTAAAAATAGCACTACGTATTCAGGTTCAGTAGGTTTTTAATATTCTACCTCTTGCAGTTCTTTCTAACGATAATACTTATGTGCTGATGAAGTTGAGATGATGAGATATTTGTTCCCACGTAACTTGATCAACTTTCGTCATATCACTTGGTTTAAATGGCTATCTGTTTGCGCAAAACTGGCACATCAATTACCAGCGACATCCCCATGCCCGGCCGACTGAAAAAGTCGCAGGTTCCCCCCAAAAGTTGTATCCGCTCTTGAATGCCTCTCAGGCCAAAATGCTCCTCATGTTCAAGCGCACTCATCGCTTTGAGTGGATCAAATCCCTGTCCGTTGTCCCGTACAATTAACCCGACACGCTCATTCAAAACATCTAGGCAAACCCGGGCGTCTGTGGCTGCTGCATGGTGAACTGTGTTGGTCAACGCCTCTTGGCAGATACGATAGAGGGTGCGGTGTACCTCTGGAGAGACGGCCGAAAAATCTCCCCGGATGTCAAAATCTACGGTAAGTTCATTCGCTTGCAATACTTCGTTTAGATAAGATCGAATATCGCGCTCAAATCGATCGGCCGTCATTTCTACCCACATGTCATGAATGGTTTGCCGTATTTCCCCTCGTACCCCTTCAGCTGTGGCTTTGATCTGTTCCAGCTCCGCATAAATTTTTGTTGGATCATCCGGCCGCATTTTGAGGCAGGCATCGAGCGAGAAAATCATGCCAAACAGTGATTGTGAAACGGTGTCATGCATATCAATAGCTATGCGATTGCGTTCTTCCTCAACGGCTGTGTCCCGCGCACGACGCAGTCTGCTCTGCATAATCCCCAGTCGAATTGAAATTTGCCCACTTATTTCAGCCACAAGTTCATCATCGTTCCCAATTTGATTGATTTGATCGGCCGGAAGGATGAGAACCCCTAATGGCAGTTGTCCCCAAATGAGAGGATAGATGCGAAACTTACCTAAAGTATCATGGGTGTCGGCTGATGGTTTGGCCTGCAATACTGAACGGGCCACCTTATTCCCTCCAATTGATAGGGGGATCGTATAGCTCTTGTGCATGATCTTTTCGATTTGAGATTTGTTTTCTGATTTGGCATCCGTTACCCAATTAGTGATTTGCTGGTTCGCTGCTAAAACTTGTCCCATAGCTCCCCAGCTAATTCCTACTTGATCAATCAACGTAGACAAAGCTGCTCGGGCCAGCTCTTCAAATCCATCCGCCTGATTGAGAGCCTTTGAGAGGTTATGCAGCAGGCGTAGTTTTTGGTTTTCAGCTTTGAGTCTTTCTATTTTGCTATGTGCTTTTGGGTCTATATTTTCTGCCATACCGATCTTGATAATAATGAACTCTAAAGAGATCACAAAATTTCATATGTGTTGGTCAATTTACCTTGACTTTAATACTAGAGTTTGTCAAACTTCCGAATCTTTGGTCACAGTGCAGGACAGTTGCGCAATGCGAGACAATAAGGTTCAGTCAGTATCCCGTGCAATTGAATTAGTTAAGCTCATTGCTGAGCAGCCAACGGGTATAAGCATCAGCCGTTTGGTGGAGCAGGTCAATCTACACAAAAGTACTGTGTCGCGGCTGATCATGACACTGGAAGCTGCAGGAGTTGTCTATCGCAAGGGAGTGCGGAGCCCAGTACAGATCAATCCAGATTTTGCAGAACAATTTATCCAGCATTTGCAGTCGTCTGATTTGCGTGACGTGGTGCGGCCGTTTCTAGAAGATATGAGTAAAAATTTTGGAGAAGCGGCCGGATTGGCTATGCCTGAAGGTGACCAAGCTGTCTACATCGACCAAGTGACACCCAATAGCACGATTCAAGTAAGAGACTGGACAGACACTCGCTTTCCGCTCCATACGATATCACCCGGAAAACTGTTTTTGGCGCACGCAGGCAAAACAGAGCAGGATCGCTACTTGGCACTTCCTTTGGCTAGCTACACAGACAACACAGTAACTGATCCAGAAGAACTGCGTGAAGCCTTTGATGAAATTCATGAAACTGGCGTTTCATGGATATTTGATGAATTTGCTGACGGACTAAGTGGTGTCGCTGCTCCCATCGTTGGCAAAGATGAGGAAGTGATTGCTTCACTTGTTCTATTTGCACCGTCTTTCCGCTTTCCGGGAGACAGAGATATTGATGAAATTAATAGACTGATGATCGATTACGGCCGCAGATGTTCGGCCGATGTTCAAACCCATTTAATATCCAAAAATTAGGATTTGGAGAATTCCCATGTTTCAACTTTCCGATGATCAACTCCTGCATTTCCGAGAGAAAGGCTACCTCATTATTGAGGATGTTTTGACAGACGCCGATATGGCACAAATTAGAGCAGAATATGAAGCGATTTTGGACCGCGAAGCCCCTCGACTGGTGGCAGAGGGCAAGCTGAGCCAGACCTATGCTGAGCTACCGTTCGAGGAGCGCTATACCAAAATCTTGTTTGAGCTAGACGATATGTATGCCATTTACCAGCATCTCGATATCTCACTTCCCCTTCTGCAAGATATGCCTCAAGACGCTAGCCTGAACGCAGGACCGGCTGTATTTAAGCATTTGCTTACGAATCCAAATATTTTAGACATTTCAGAAGCGATATTAGGCACTTCAGAACTGTTCAGCAACCCGGTTCAGCACACACGTATCAAACCGCCCATGGCTGCATTGCCAGACAGCAACATTGATTCAAACGTAGCCAAATCAGGCTGGCACCAAGATGAAGCGGTGCTGACGGCCGATGCAGATGAGATCAATATGCTTACTGTGTGGGTTGCTATGACTAATGCTAGCGTTGAAAACGGATGCATGATGGCGGTTGAAGGCAGCCACATCAAGGATGTAACAATGCACTGTCCTGGGAACCATAAATCCAGCTCGGCCGAAATTTTTATTCCTGATGAGCTGATTGATGAAGATCGGGTGGTGCCCCTGGAAGTTAACAAAGGAGGCCTAGTGCTGCTACATCAGCGGACAGAACATGGCTCATACGACAATCAATCAGATCAAATCCGCTGGAGCTTTGACCTTCGTTACCAGCCAGTGGGTGAAAAGAGTGGCCGAGAAGTCTTTCCTGGATTTGTTGCGCGTAGTAAAGAAAACCCTGATCAAGTTTTGACCGATGCAAGTGCGTGGGCCCGAGAATGGTACGATACGCGTGATCGTATTATTGCAGGCGAGCACGTTCAGTTTAACGAGCGGTGGTTGCCATTTAGTCGCCATCAATACTGCGCATAATAGTTGCTGGTAGTTGGTGGGTGGTAGATGGTTAACTACTACCCACTTAGCTACCTATAACTAACCATGATTAAGCATATCAAAGATGATCTCTACCAAATTGGTGAGCACGTGCAGAACGAGTATGGGTTTGAGGCAATCCTGACCTATGTCATGCTCAATGATGGCGACCCCATTCTAGTTGATTGTGGA
>JBCCSO010000399.1:0-5010 GCA_039199965.1 Chloroflexota bacterium
GCGAAAAATACCGGCCGTGATGCGGTTATCAACATAAATCGCACCAATTGTGTCATCTTTCAGATTGAGTGGGACACACAGAATTGAGCGCAGGTTGTAGCTAATGATGCTTTGTCGGTTGGCAAATCGGGGATCATCTTGAGCATTGGTGGTCAGAAGTGGTTCACCACTGTCCATGACCTCATTAAACACAGACGATGAAATTTCCGTAGGGTCTTCGATCGTTTCTTGCTTGATGTTACGGGCAGCTTGAACAGTTACATCACCCGTGTCCTCATCCATTAGCATTAAGAAACCCCGCTCAGCACCGGTAATTTGGATCATGGTATCCATTACCACGTTCAATACATCAGCCGGATTTAGTGAGGAATTGAGTGCTGCACCCACGGCCTGCAGAGCCCTTAGCTGAATACGCTCCTCTTCATGATCTTTTAGCTGGCGTTCAAGGGTGTCGAGGATGCGGCGGCCGGGTAGCAGAATACGGTTCAGCGCCTTACTTGCATCCTCTAATGCCGGAAGCTGCTGAAGATGTGCCTTGTGACGCTGATCAGCAACCAGATTGTCTAAATCTGTAAATAGCTGAGCCATACGGGCAAAATCTTCCTGTACCCGAATGGTATACGTACCCTTGCTTGAATTGATCATGAATTACTACTAAGACGGGTTTTAGAGATTAAAATTGATCCATCATACCCTGTTGCAGATTGGACTTGTCTCTAGAGTGAATTTTAAGATTTTATGCAGACATTGAAGCTAGTGATTTATTCCCAATTTTGGACAATTGATAGATATTATCTCTCAAAAAATCCGCAATGATGTGGACTTTGTCACTTTTAGTGAAACTTTAGTTCCGAAGTGTTTAATCGGCAACATCGAATTAGCTAAATAGATTATAACTTTGAGCAAGTTAGAAAGAAAACCAATTCGAGTTAATTCCGCAAAAATCTCGCATTATTCATCAGAGATTAACCGGTTCTTCAGCGCGAAGCGTATTAATTCTGACAGATTGTTGAAACCCATTTTACCCATCACGTTATTTCTGTGTTTTTCAACCGTGCGCCGACTAATATCCAAAATAAGACCAATCTCATCGCTGGTTCGTCCCTCAGCCACAAGTTGGATAATTTGCCTCTCTCTGGCGGTTAGTAGGTCCAACCCCTGCTTTTCTAAATCGATATTCTCATAATAATCTAGGCCAAAGCGTGACATGGGCTTCCCCAAGAACCGTTTGCCCAGTGAGACGCTTGCAACCGCATCAACAAGTTCATCGGCTGCACCAGATTTAAGCACATAGCCGCTGGCTCCTTCTTGCAAAGCGGCCGCTACTGACTCATCTTCAGTGTGGGAAGATAAAACAATTATCTTAACTTTGGGAAACTTTTTCGTGGCGATGCGGATCAATTCATGACCGTTCATTTTGGGCATTGCCAAATCAGCAATCACCACATCGATGCGTAGTTCACTCAACTGTTCGAGGGCTTCTAGCCCATTTGATGCAGCATTGACTACATAGTGTCCTGCCTGCTCCAAAACCGCTTGTACCCCTCCGCGGGCCACAAAGTGGTCATCGACTAATAGTATTCGTCTGTACATAATCTTATTGAATTCTACATAAAGATTCTAAATCAAGGTTACTGAGCCAATGAAATTGGATCAGTGTGTAGGTTTGTTTAAACACAGTTTTATGTAGAAATTTACCACCCCATGGGGTGTATAAGTTGCAACTCTTTTGATTGCCAGATTGCCCATCGGTGACGGAACACCCTTCCTGTTGAAGTGTGATCTTGCAGTCTTGAACATCAAAAACTCTGTTTTCTACCGATTAAATATCTCAAATTCGGCACAGAATAACAAAGATTGTTTTTTATCGGGAGAAGCCTGCATGATATTTGACAAAGAAATTCCTTTGTCAAATAGTTTTATACGCTTGTTTTTAGTTTATTTGGTTTAAATCGACTTTGTATACTTCAACTTGCCATACTATATTTAGTATTTCAGTTGGCTGTCTATTGGCGACTGACTCAAGTTGGGGTGTTTCAAGTCGAAATTTTTGCTTATACACCAGTGATTCTTTTTCAAAGGGCCATGGATGAGCATCCCCCCCTACGTCAATCCAATAGATTTGATACCCATCTTGATTCCAGTTACTTAGTGTTTGCTGAAAAGTAGAAGGGCTTATTTGGTCCAAGTGCCTCAGTGTAAAACTATTCTTCTCGTGAAGAAAAAACAATGGGACCATGAAAAAATCTCCGACCCCAATCTCTGCACGTTGATTGAATAGAATAATTGAGTCATCTGGAAATTGAGCGCTGAAACTCTCAATTTGATCAAGAGTTCCCCAGAAATCAGTTTGACGGCTGTACGAGTATGATGTTGCTGCAAGACCAAAAAGCCAGATACTACAAAGCAAACTAGTTATTATAAACTTATTCAACCCTCTAAAATACGAAACGAACCAATCAATAAACAGGCCAGTGGAGACTATGAAAAATGGAAGTACTATGGGGATGTAACGTCTTTGAGAATATAGATGTGTTCCATTTGAACGGATATTCCATATATACAAAAATGTAAACATCAGCCCCAATGTGATTAGCATCCAATTTTCCTCTTTTAAACTTGTGATCAAATACACTATCCCCAAAAATGCGCCCCAAATACCTATTGCTGATAGATACCATTGAAGTCGGAAGAGGTTTTGATGATTCCAACTTTCGACCAAAACATTGTCCCATGCGTTGCTGTAAACGAAGAAATCCTCTGTAGTGGGTCTGACCCAAAGATTATATAGGAAGAACACGATAAAAATTGTAGTTAGGGCTAACTTGCTCCATGTAAAAAGACTTCTGTGTAAAGGGATTTTTTCCGCAAGAAACCAAACAACTGCTAGAATTACGATTCCAATTGGGAACACATATGGAAGATAATTGATTCTATCCCCCAACACACTTTCAAAAACTATGTAGAAGTAAGGTTCCGAAAACGTAAGAGCATGCCAAACCGATTGCACCATTAGTAAAGTTAATGGTGTTAGAAACAGTAAAAAGGAGATATGCCATTTTCGCTTGATTACCATAGTTAGCAGGAGCAGCGCTGGAATACACCATATGAAAAATGTGTCGATCCTAGCTAAAAACGTCATTCCCCATGCCACACCAGTAAAAGATGCCCAGATAGTGCTCTTGTAATCACTCTCTGTCCACCGGCTGAACCCCCATAAGCCTGACCAAAACAAAAACTGTGTTAAAGCTTCTGCGGTTCCATAGCGTACAAACCAAACCTGAAGAGATGTGATAGATATTGCAACTAAACTTGTGAAGGCAATCCACTGGGAAAGTGAATGTTTTTTGAACAAGCGTCGTATAAATGTGTATATGGCCAAAACAGAGGATAATCCCCAAAAGGGTGTTAGAAGAAGCCCTCCCCAGTAGCCCCCAAAGGCGATTCCAACTGCCTGCCACATCGGATGCAAATGATAAAAAGGTAACGCGACCTCACCATCACTATTAGGTAACAACAAACCAGATGACCAGAATTTGTACCCACCAGAAGCCTCGGGCATTGTTCTTACAAACGCGGGAAAAGCTTCTTGACTAATTTGGTCTAATACCTCATTGAATATGGGCAACCCTCCTGTTCTGTTAATGTTTGCTGCTAGGTTAATATAAACACCAACATCTGCTGCACCGATAATTGCTTGATGAGGGCGCATGTATACAAATGATAGAGCAAGCAACCATACGAAGATCATCAAATGCTCAATATAATTTGGCCAACCATTCTCCCAGAAAAGAGGTTTCTGCCAGTCTAATCTTTTCAATTTGGCCCAGAAGCCTGTGAGGATTGATATGTCACTAAACCAAGATGCTGTAATGCCAATAAGGGTAATTATTAGAAGGGAAATTAAGATTGTTTGGGCCGAAAATAGAGAAAGCTCAGTCAGTATGTAAAGAATCCAACCAAAAAAAAGTAGACCACTGAAAACGAGAAAGATAGGATATTCAAATGAATCTATGTCGAAATGTGGATCGATATTTATCAAGGAAGGCATAACAGCGTAGCCAACCAATCCCCCACAAAGCACAATGAATACGATCGCGAGCATGATTGAAGTATAGCCAACATATACTTTTTTTCAATGTGGAAACGGCCAAACTGAATGTAATTATCTGCTCCATATTTGGACTAATTATCGAAAAAATTTCAGAGTATTTGACCATTCCCACATAGTCTCTATCATTACGCTTGTATGGCGTCTAGTTCTTCAAAGAGATCCAACACAACCAACAAGGGGAATCGCCGCATATACTCAATTCTGATTGGTTTAATTTTATTGACGATTCCCTGCTACTGCTCAGGATTTGCCTTGCTGCAGTTTGCCCCCTCCACCAATGCTGGTGGTCTTTTGCCTGTAGATGGTAGTAATGATGGAGGGCAGTCTTTGCAGCAAACGCCTGAAACGATCATTATTGTGGTGACGTCTGACGAGATCTCTACCCCCAGCCTGCCAACGGCAATTCCCACTGATGAAAACGCAGATGCTCCGCCAACACCCACGCTGGTTTACACACCAGTGACGTTTGAACCGGTGACACTTGATCCCACACCTACTCTGGCTAACCCTACGCCAAATCAGTTTGTGCCACCCACGCCAGTGCCAACAGCGACAGAAACGGTTGTTCCATCTTCTACCCCAACTGAGACCCCAACGGTCGATTTGACTCCCAGCGCAACTTTGGATGGGTCGATTACACCTACACCATCAGCAACATTTGCGGTGACCGTTGTTGTAGTGACAGAGACGCCAGATCCAAACGTGGTTAACACGCCAACTTTGGTGGCAACACCAACAGAAACGCCGACAGTTACACCTTCACCGACTGTCGCGGTCCAACCTGCAGAGACGGCAACACCGACACTGATACCAACGGAGACGGCTACGGTTGCTCCGGCCGAGACAGCTATTCCGACTGAAACAGCCACCGTGCAGGTTTTACCTACAGATACACC